>CBIHQZ010001100.1:0-2950 GCA_966212315.1 uncultured Myxococcales bacterium | reverse complement strand
CGTCTTCGCGCGCCGTCGCGGAATGCTCACGCGATCGAGATCGCGCAGCGCGATCGTCTCCGGGAAGATCGCGCGCGCCTCGGCGAGGTGGTCTTCGATCGAAAGATATCGCTGCGAGAAATGCGTGATCGCAAGCCGCTTCACGCCGGCCGCACGCGCGGTATTCGCCGCATCCACGCTGCTCGCATGACCGTACTCGGTCGCGAGTTGTTGATCCGCCGCCGTGAACGTCGCTTCCATCACGAGCAAGTCGGCATCACGCGCGAGCGCCACGGCCCCCTCGCACACTCGCGTGTCCATCACGAACGCGAACACCGATCCCGCGCGCGGAACACTGACGTCCTCGACGCGCACCGTGCGCTCGCCGACGCGCAGTTCACCAGCCGCCGCGAGCGCCGCGATCTGCGGCCCCACGATGCCGAACGCCGCCAATTTCTGCGGGAGGAACGTCACCCCGGCGCGCTCCTCGAGTCGGTACCCGAAAGCTGGCACGCCGTGATCGAGAGCGTGCGTGTAGAGCACGTAGTTGTCGGTCTCGGCGATCGCGACGAGCCCGGCGCGCGGCTCGATCGGCTGCGGAACGATGGTCGCCGCTGCGTGATAGATCGACGCGTCGCGAAGCCGCTCGTAGTAGGCGGTGCCCGAATCGGGGAAGTGAACGTGAACGGGATGCGCCACGCGATCGAGCGAGATGCGCTGCAGAATGCCGGCGAGCCCGAGGCAATGATCGCCGTGGAAGTGCGTGATGCAAACGCGATGAATGCCGCTCGACGCAACCTCCGCGAACGCCATCTGCCGTTGCGTCCCCTCGCCCGGATCGAAGAGCAGCCCGGTGTCGTCCCACCGGAGGAAGTACCCGTTGTGATTGCGATGCCGCGTCGGGACCTGACTCGCCGTTCCGAGAACGATCAATTCGCGCGCGCTCATGACGGGGCCGTGCGCGAGGCTAGCACGCGCGACTTCGCTGCTCAGAACGAGACGGACGCGCCGAGCATCCCGCCGCCCTGGACGAAGTCGAAACGCATCGAGCGCAACCGAATGGCCGACCAGCGATTGCGGTAGGTGCGCATCGCGGGCATCCGCTCGGCAACCGCGCTGCGCAGCGGCTGCGAGAGCAATCGAAACGCCGGGATGAGCAGCACCGCGGCGAGCGGAACGAACGCTACGCCGGTCGCGAATGCGAGATCGCCATGCACCGTCGGCAGGTACTGCGACACCCACGGACGCGTCGCGAGCCCGGCGCCCTCGAGCGCGAGATAGCGCCAATGATCGACTGCGACCGCGCCCGCGCTGAGCCCGACGGCTGCGAGCGCGAGACCGGTCCACTGCCGCAGCGAATCGTGCTGACCGAGTCGCACTCGCATCGACGCGCCCGCACGCAGATCGAAGCGCACGACGAAGGTGCGATCACCCGAGTGCGCCTCGGCGCTGTAGCTTCCGCGCGCGAGTCGAAGGCGGCAGGGCGTGGCGCACACCGCGACTGCGGATGATTCACCGTCGCGAACGACGACTTGATAGGTCTCGTCTCCCGCATCGCTCACGATCTGCACCGGCATCCGCTCGCCGGGTGACTCGCGATTGGCATGGGCGATCGACGGTGCGAACGCGCCCGCGAGAAGCGCGAGGGTTGCGGCCGATCGTCGACTGGGAACAAGCATCGACGCGATGTCTAGCAAGCGTCCGGCCAGCAGGCCCGTGAGTCGTTACACGGTGTTCGCTACACCGCAGCTGCCGACGACGACGACGATGGCCAGTCGATCAGCCGCCACCGAGATAACGCAGTGCCAGTACCGCGAACGTGGCGCCGATGACGATGCCGACTGCCACCAGCAACACCACCATCGGCGTCCGTCGCACCCCCGGCGCAGCGAGCGCGGCCGCGCCGCCGTTCGGTGCGACATTGGTGGCTTGCGCCTTGAGCAGGTGCGCGACACCGGGGTTCGGCCCGCTCGCATCGTTGGCATCGACCGGTGCAATCGGCGCGGCCGGCGGGTTCGACGAAGGGAACGTGCCCGGCGGGAGCGATGCGACGAGGCTTTGATATCCCTGCGGTGAGAGCAGCGCCTTGAGCGCCTGCGCGAACTCGGATGCGGATTGAAAACGCTGCTCCGGCTGCTTCGACATCGCGCGGTCCATCACCGCCTGCAGCCCCTGCGGGAACGTGCGATTCGGCGCGCGCGTCGCGAGCGGGATCGGCGTCGCCTGCACGTGGAGCGTGACGTACTCCATCGGCGTGCGCGCATCGAACGGCAGCTTGCTGGTGAGCAGCTCGTAGAGAATCACCGCGAGCGAATAGATGTCGCTGCGCGCGTCGAGCACTTTGCCCTGGGCCTGTTCGGGCGACATGAACTCGGGCGTGCCGAAGACCATGCCTTCTTGCGTGAGGATCATCGAGCCCGGACGCATCTCGCGCTCGGTCACTTTCGCGAGCCCGAAGTCGAGCACCTTCACGTAATCGTGGATGCCGCCCATGTTGCAGAGAAAGATGTTCTCCGGCTTCAGGTCGCGATGAACGATCCCCTTCTGGTGCGCTTCGTCGAGCGCGGCACAGGCCTGCAGAAGGATCCCGATTGCACGGGTGGGATCCATCGGGCCCTCTTGCCGCACGATCTGCCCGAGGTTCTTGCCCTCGAGGTGCTCCATCACGATGTAGCAGGACCCGTCGTCGAGCTGACCGTAGAGAAACACCTTGGCGGTATTCGGATGGGTCAGATGACTCATCGCGCGGGCTTCACGGCGGAAGCGCGAGACGAGGTCTTTGCGATTGGTGAACTTCGCGTGAAGGATCTTTACCGCGACGAAGCGGTCCATCGACGGCTGCTGGGCCTTGTAGACAGCCCCCATCCCGCCCGATCCGATGCGTTCCAGAACACGAAACTGGCCCGAGAGGATTTCTTTTCCCGCGTACGGGTCCGGCGGTCGCACCGCGGGAGGATGCCAAACCCGGAAC
>CBIHQZ010001099.1:0-2952 GCA_966212315.1 uncultured Myxococcales bacterium | reverse complement strand
TCGATGGTCAGTGGCATCACGTGGACGATCGTGACGGCGCCGACCGGCGGCGCGGCAACCGCGACCTGGAATCCGAACCTGCCGACGTCGACGACCGAAGTGTTCACGCCGTACATCGTCGGCGTGTACCAGATCCGCGTGTCGGGTACGGACTCGGGCGGACGCACGGTGACGTGCATGTTCAACGTAACGGCGCTCCCCCACGGCCTGCGCGTGCAGCTCACGTGGAATGGAACGGGCGACGTCGATCTCCATCTGCACAACGGCACCACCAACGGGGCCGCGGGGGCCTGGTTCACGACCAACGATGCGTACTACGGCAACACGAATCCAGCGTGGGGTGCGTCTCTCGACTTCGACAACACGGGCGCCAACGGACCCGAGAACATCTCGATGAACTCGCCAGTCACGGGGATGTCGTACACGATCGGCGTTCACAATTATGCGAGCGCCGCGGGACGCACCGCGACCGTGCAGGTCTTCTGCGGGAGCACGATGTCGACGACGCCGACGCAAACGTTCACCAGCCATCCACTCGTCGGTTCAGCGGCCGGCAACTGCACGGCGAACGAGTTCTGGACCGTGGCGCGCGTCGTGATGACCTCGCCGACAGCGTGCACGATCACGCCTCTGAACACGTACACGCAGTCGAGCCAACGCTGCACGTCGTTCTGATCGAGCGCGACGCGCCCTCCTCCGACCCTCCCCTTCGCACGTTTACAGCGCGGTGATGCGCAGCGACAATCGCTGCGATGAGCCGCGCACTCGCCCTTCTCTTCGCCGCATCGCTCCTCGTCGCTGCTTGCAGTGACGGCAACCAGACTCGCGACACCGGCCCCGCTGACACGGGCGCGACGGATGTCGTGAACATCGACATGGGCGCGATGGACACGCCGGGCATCGATGCAGCCGACGTGTCATCCATCGATGTACCCACTGCTGATCACGATCCCGCACTGTGCGGTCAATCGGGTCAGGGATGCTGCGCGGCCGGGCAACCGTGCGCCGACGGATTCACCTGTCAGAGCGACACGTGCGTGCAATGCGGCGTGAACAACGCGCCGTGCTGTCCGAGCGCGACGCCATGCGCGACGGGGCAGATCTGCAACGCGGGGATGTGTGGCTTCTGCGGTGCGCACGGAGCGCCTTGCTGCGCGGGCGACCGCTGCTCGGCGGGCACCGACGTGTGCCTCGGCGGAACGTGCGCGACGTGCGGTCACGGTGGCGAGCCGTGCTGCGCAGGTGATTCGTGCTTCGACGGCGCGACCTGCTCGACCTCGACGCACTTCTGTCGCGCGTGCGGAGGCCCCGGGCAACCGTGCTGCCCCGGTGCGATGTGCAGCGACGCGAGCACCACCTGCGATTCGACGCAGACCTGTTCGCACTGCGGAAGCACCGGCGAGCGCTGCTGCGGCGGCACGACGTGCGCAAGCGGGAACATCTGCAACCTCACGACCTGTCGCGCGTGCGGAGCACCGGGGCAACCGTGCTGCGCGGGGAACACCTGCGGTGGCGGTCAGGTCTGCGCGAACGGAACGTGCGGAACGTGCGGCGCGCCCGGTCAGCCGTGCTGCGCGGGCTCGTCGTGCGCTTCGGGCGCTGCATGCGTAGGCAGCACCTGCGCGGCCTGCGGCGGCATCGGTCAGCCCTGTTGCGGCGGCACCACCTGCGGCGCCGGCGCGGCGTGCAATGTGTCCGCAGGCGGAGCGACGTGCGTGGCGTGCGGATCACAAGGCGCGCCCTGCTGCGCCGGCAACACGTGCGGCGCTGCGCTCGTATGCAGTGGCAACGCGTGTCGCGCGTGCGGCGCGGTCAATCAAGCGTGCTGTGCCGGCTCGACGTGCGATCCCGGATCCGCGTGCAACGGCACGACGTGCGCCGTGTGCGGAGGCATCGGGCAAGCATGTTGCGGCGGAACCACCTGCTTCGGCGGCGCGCTCTGCCAGAGCGGAACGTGCGGCGCGTGCGGGGCTTCCGGGCAAGCGTGCTGCGCGGGGAACAGCTGCACCGGCGGCACCACGTGCATCGGCGGATCGTGCACGCCCTGCGGCGCGCGCGATGGCATCTGCTGCACCGACCCGACGACGTTCCCGTACCCATGCCAGCTTCCGAACAGCTGCGTGAGCGGCATGTGTCGCGCGTGCGGTTACGAAGGCGAGATGTGTTGCACCGGTGGCACGTGCGGCACGGGCCAGGTGTGTGACACGAGCACCAACACCTGCCATCGCGGCTGAACGATTCGCGCAGCATGAAGCTTCAGGTCACCGTGCAGCGCGCGGCGCGATGGGCGCTGACGATCGCGTGCGGCCTGCATGCGAGCGCTGCAATCGCGCAGTCGAGCGAGCCTTCGAACGCGCCGGGTGACGGCGCCGCAACCGTCGTTGCGGCGCGGCCGCAATTGCGACACTTCGTCACCGCCGACTACCCCGCGGAAGCACGCGCGCAAGGGCTCGAGGGATCGGTCGTACTCCTGCTCACGATCGACGAGAGCGGGCATGTGATCGCGGCCGAAGTCGCGACGTCGCTCGGTCACGGCTTCGACGAAGCGGCACTCGCGGCGGCGCGGCAGTTCGAGTTCACCCCCGCGCAACGTGATGGCCGGCCCGTCCCGGCGAGGCTGCGTTACCGATACCGATTCACCTTGGAGACGCCCGCATCGATTGCGCCTTCGGGCCCGGTCGCGGTGCTTCGCGGCGTGGTTCGAGACGCGAGCAATCGCCCGATCTCGAACGCCACGATGCACGTCCAACTCGCCGACGGTTCACCGCGCGACGTGACGACCGATGCGAGCGGTGCATTCCGACTCGAGTTCGATCGCGCAGGAGACGCATCAGTGAGCGTGCGTGCCGAAGGATTCGCGCCGTTTCACGCGGACGAATCGCTGCATCCGCGTGACGACCTCGAGGTGGTGTACCGACTCGCGCGCACGGTCGTCGCGAGCGCGGCGCCATC
>CBIHQZ010001098.1:0-2959 GCA_966212315.1 uncultured Myxococcales bacterium | reverse complement strand
CATCGCGATGTTGAACTACGTGAACGAACAGAAGAACGGCGCCTACGTCATGACCATGCGCGGGAGTCTCGACGCGCTCACCGTCCCGGACGTGCGACCGGCTGTGGAGGAATTGATCGCCAAGGGAAACGTGAAGGTCGTCGTCGATCTTTCGGGGCTCACCGTGATCGACAGCTCGGGCGTCGCGCTCATCGTGTCGCTCTTCAAGCGCCTTCGTGCGCAGGGCGGATCGATCCGCGTGTCGGGCGTGAACGGCCAGCCGCGCGAGATCTTCCACTTCCTCCGTCTCGACCAATCACTTCCGCTCACCACGACGCTCGAAGAAGCGCTCGCGGCGGGCTGACCATCTTGCGAACTGCACGGCTGATCGCGACGGATGCCTCGCCGACCGAGTGCGCGCTCGGCGGCGAAGGGGCGACGTGCGTGATCGGCCGCGCGCCGGACTGCACCGTGCGTGTCGCGGATCCACGCGTGTCGCGACGCCATGCGCACATCGTGATGCGCGGCGCCAGCTATGCGATCGAGGATCTTTCGTCCGCCAACGGGACCTTCGTGAACGGCCGGCGCATCTCCGGCGAGCACCCTCTTACGGAACGTGACGTGATCACCATCGGCTCTGCGCGCATTCGTCTCCAGAATCTTGCCGTCGATTCCACCGGACCTCACGACGCACCCGACAGCGACGAGTTGGTCGCGGTCGCCGAGGTGAAGCCGCCGACGCCCGGGCAGGGGACGCAGCCCGTGCGGCTCGATCCTCGCGAAGAGATCGAACGTCTGCATCGCAAGCTCGCGGTGATGTACCAACTGAGCGAGCTCGTCTCACAGCCGGTCGAGACGCATGTGCTTCTCCAGCGCGTTGCCGACCGCCTCCTCGATGTGTTCCCGCAAGCGACCGAAGCCGCTGCGATCATTCTCGACGAACGCGGCACCGGCGGCGTTCGGAGCGTCGGGCTTCGTCGTCGCGACTCGGACCGGGTTCAGCGCAGCGCGCCGATCTCCCGCGAGGTGGTCGAGCGCGTCGCACGACACGGACACGCGGTACTGCTTCGCATCGCCGAGCGACTTTCGCTGCCCGCTCCGCGTACCGACGACGGTCGCATCAGCGTTCTCGATCCGCGCAGTCTCACGGCGCCGCCCACCGGTTTCCGCATGGCGGCACCGCTGATGTTTCGCGACGACACGTACGGAATTCTTCACGTGCAGGCATCGAGTGACAGCGACGCGTTCGACCAGGCCGATCTCGATCTGCTCGGCGGGATTGCGTCGCAGGTCGCGGTGGCGTTGCGGATGTCGCGCACCCTCGAACAACAACGCGTGCAGGAGCGCATCGAGAAAGACCTTTCGATCGCGCGCGAGATCCAGCGCAATCTCCTCCCGCGTGAACCGCCCAAGGTCGTCGGCATCGACTTCGCGGTGCACTACGAGCCCGCGTTCCGCATCGGCGGTGACTTCTATGACTTCGTGTGGCTCGACGAGACGCACCTCGGTCTGGTGATCGGCGACGTGTCGGGCAAGGCCGTGTCGGGCGCGCTCTTCATGGCGCGCGTCGCGAGCGAGATTCGCGCGCAGGCCGCGTTGCAGCGCGAGCCGCGTCGAATTCTCCGACGAGTCAATCGTGCGATCGCCGAGGCGAGCGACGATGGCGTGTTCTGTACGGCGCTCGTGATGTCGATCGATCTCGAGCGAAACGTCGCGCGTCTCGCCAACGCTGCGCACACCCTTCCGCTCCTCGGTCGCGACGGTCGATGGACGCCCATCGACGACACGAACGCGCGCAGTACGCCGCTCGGTATCACGCCCGAGGCCGACGCCGGCGAGATCGAGATTCAACTCCAGGCGGGCGATCGGATCCTGCTCTACACCGACGGTCTCATCGAAGCCGCAGTCGGCGAGACGGAGATTCTCTACGGTGAGGATCGACTACGCGATGCGCTGTCGCGTGCGGGAGAAGGTGCGCGTTCGGTGATCGAGACGGTTCTCGAGGACGTCGATCGCTTCGTCGGCGGAACGCCGCAACGCGATGATCAGACGCTGGTGTGCATGCACATCCGCGAACCGAAGGCGAAGCGCTTCGGGAGCGCGTTCCCTCCGCCGATCGGACGCGACAGCGCGCCGTAGTGCGCGCACTGCGCGTGGTTCGACAAGCTCACCATGAGTGAGCGCAAAACGCGCTCGGCGCCCCCGATCATCCTGAGCGCAGCGCCGAGTCTTCGAGGTGCGAAGTCGAAGGACGCAATCGAGCCACCGCACGTGGTTCGCGCCCCCTGCGTCGGAGCTATGCGTGCGGGCGATACTGCTCGACGCGCTTCATCAGCGACGCGACGTCGAACGGCTTGGCGAGATATCCATCCGCGCCGAATTCGCGCGAACGCGACGCTGGATCGTGCGCGGCCGTCATCAACAGGATCGGCACCTTCGAGAAGCGCCCCTTGCGCATCCATTCGACGAAGCCGATCGGTGGCGTGCCCGCGTTGTCGAGGTGCAGATCGAGCAGCACTGCATCGATGGACTCTTTCGAGTCGCCGATGGCAGCGATCGCCGCGTCGCAATCACCATAACCGTCCGCCGCGATGCCGTGAGTCTTCAGCGCGAGCTGAACGGCGACGCGGAGGTCCTCGTCGTCGTCGATCAATACGATCCGCATGGCGTCGAGATAGACCACGCGCACAGACCCTTCGCAACCACCGTTCCTGGGTGAAATCACGGTCGCGCGTTGGTACCGTCCGCCCCCATGCGAGTGGTGCTTTCGGGCGGACGCGTGATCGATCCGCGAAGTGGGCGCGACGAGATCGCGGATGTGGTGATCGAGGCGGGCAAGATCACGCGAATCGGTGCGGGCGCGGCCGGCGATGTGCGAGCCGACGATCGCGACACGCGCGTGGTGGACTGCCGGGGGCGCTGGGTCGTGCCGGGCTTTGTCGACATGCACACGCACCTGCGCGAGCCGGGGCAGGAATAC
>CBIHQZ010001097.1:0-2961 GCA_966212315.1 uncultured Myxococcales bacterium | reverse complement strand
GATCGACCGTCTCGGGATCGGCGGTCTCGCCCGGCATGTGCCGCGCGATCTTGATGCCCGGATACTCGCCGTCGTCGGGGAAGCCGTAGTGCATCGAGTCGAAGTCGATCCACACCGGGAAGCGCGCACGCGCGAACGAAGCCGCATCGCGGGCCGGTTCGAGATGCACGTAGACCTGACGCGACACGCGCAACGGCAGCTTCGCGCGCTCGAGCAGCGAGGGAGACCACGGACCCGCAGCAACGACGACGTGATCGAACGAAGCGCGCGATCCGTCGCCGAGCGTGAGCACTGCGCCGTCGCCTCCGTCACTCGCCTCGATGCCGCGCACCGCGGTGTGTTCGCGCAGCACCGCGCCCGCCCGCACCGCGAGCCGCACATTGGCGCGCACGCATTGCGACGCACGGAGGTATCCGGCGTCGGGTTCGAACACTGCGACTTCGTCGTCGCGCAACGCGAACGCCGCGAAGCGAGTCGCCGTCGCGCGCGCGTTCAGCACGTCGTGCACGACGCCGTTGGCGGCCAGCGCCGCACGAATGCCGTTCACCTCGGCGCCGCCGTCGCGACCGAAGAACAAGCCGCCCACGCGCTCGAACAGTGATTCACCCGCGTCGCGCTCGAGCGCATCCCAGAGCGGATACGCGTGCACCATCAACCGCGTGTAGAACGCGTCGACGTACGTCTTGCGCGTGATGCGCGACGGACCGAACGAACTGCCGCGATCGTGATCGACCGCGAACTGCTCGAAGAGCGTGGTGGCAACGCCTTCGTTCGCGAGAAATCGGGCCGCGGCGCTCCCGACCGCCCCCGAGCCGATGACCGCCACGCGCATCGGCGGCGGAGTGTACTCAGTTTCGCGGGGATTTCGTGGGCAGACTCGCTTCGCGCAGGCGGCCATGTGCGACAAGTCCGGCACGCTGTGATCGCGCGATTGTCACTCATTGGCAGTCGCCGCACCGGATCGCGTAGGCTTGCGACGAATGACGGACGGCGCTCCACCGAAGCGTCCATCGCTCCCGAAGGCTCTGCAGCTCTTCGGCGAGTACGTGGTCGACTCCCTGATCGAAGAAGGCCCCACGTGGGCGCTCTACAAAGCGCTTCACATCTCGAACGAGGGGCAGCGCTATCGCGTGCGCGTGCTCCAAGGGGTCGATGCCACGCGACGGCAGGTGATCGAAGCGTTCGCGCGCATGGCGATCCTGCTCGATTCGCTCAAGCACGAAGGGATCATCCCGGTCGCGAACGCGGGCGTGGATCAGGGGCTGGTGTTCATCATCAACGCCGAGGTCCCGGGCATCACGCTGCGGCAGCGCATCGAGACCGGACTCTCGTCGCTCGATCCCGGTGAGATCGCGCGCATCGTGCGCGAGACGGCCGCGGTGCTGGACTACCTCCATCATCACGACCCGCCGATCCTGCATCGCACTCTCGATCCCTCGCGGATTCTCATCTCGCAGCCGACCGGCTCGGTGAAGGTTCTCGAAGTCGGTTACGCGCACGCGGTCGCCGAAGTGGCGCGCGTCGAAGCGGTTCCGCATGCGCCGTCGGCCATCGAAGGCTATCGCGCGCCCGAAGACGTCGTCGGCGGCGAGACGACTGCGGCCATCGACCAGTACGCGCTCGCGAAGGTCGCACGTGCGTGTCTGGAAGCGCGACGCACCCCCGTGCTCGCCGCGGCGCTCCGTGCAACCGAAGCTGTCATCGCGAAAGCGACGGCGACCGATCCGTCCGCGCGCTTCGCGTCGGCGGGTGCGTTCGCGACTGCGTTCTCGGAAGCGCTCGAGCACGCGTCGTCGCACGCCAACGCGCCGACCGATCAACACGCGGCTGCACCCGCAGCGCCCGTCGCACCTCCGCCGCAGAAGATTTCGAGCGCGGGGATTCCGCGCGTGACGCCGCCGCTCGTGACCGACGCTTCCAAGCCGGTTTCGCCGCCCTCGCTGCGCAAGCAGACGATCATCGGAACCCCCGGGCCTGCGATGCCGCCGCGTCCGAGTCCGGGCACCGATGGACCGGTGAAGAGGATCTCGGGATCGCTGCCGGTGCCGCGTCCCGGTGGGACGAGTTCGTCCTCGATCGCCGCGGTCGCCGATCCGCGTTCGCCGAATGTCACTGCGCCCTTCGGCGCCGCGGGGAGCGATGGCAAACCGCGTGACTCTGCGCCGCTAGGACCGCGCGATACCGAACCGAGTCCCGCGCCGGTGATGGCACCGGTGGCCCCCGCGCCCGCGCCTCCCGCAGCAAAGCCGCCTGCGCCGCCGCCGATGCCCGCCGCGAAACCGGCGTCGCCGCCGCCGCCGAGTGCGGCTCCCAATCCGCACACGTCACCCACGCGAGAGGCCGAGATTCCGCTCGAGACCATCTCGATGGTGCCCGTCGACGAGTTCGATGCCGTGTCGGTCACGTCGGTCTCGCCGCCGGATGGCGAACTGATCGCGAAGACGCATCCATCGAATCCGCCCGACGAGCCGAAGCTCGCGGCCGCGACGACTGCGGCCGCCGCGAGCACCGCCGATCTTTCGCTTCCGAGTGCGACGAAGACCGCGCCGCTCTATGGCGGCCCACCCGCGCCGACGCCTCCGCCGCCCAACGCGCCTGCGATGCCTGCCGCGTTCGGGCTGCACGACGACACCGATCAAGGCTCGTATCCGCCCCGCGTGAACGCAGCCCCACCGGCACCGGCGCCGATGTCCTCGTCCTCGACGCAGCCGCCGCCACGCGTATCGTTTGCGCCCGAACCGGTGCGATCGGGTGCGCCGATCGGGAAGATCTTCGGGTTCATGGTGCTCGTCGGCGCAGTGGCTGCGGGCGTCGTGTATCGCGAGCCGCTCATGCGTCTCGCAGCCGAGCACGGATTGATGCGCGGCGAGACCACGACCGCGAATCCGCCGGCGAACAATCCGGTGACACCGAATCACAACGTCGCACTGCCGCCGGTGTCGCCCGATGCGAGCGCGCCGA
>CBIHQZ010001096.1:0-2963 GCA_966212315.1 uncultured Myxococcales bacterium | reverse complement strand
CGGTGCAACGCCGTGCGACGCGCATCGACGCGCGTCATCGCGGGCACGGATATACTCGCGCGCACCATGCCCATCGGCGTCCCGATCGCAACCGACGCGCTCGACGAACTCTGCGGCGCCGAGCTTCTCGACGAAGCACAGGGCGCGCTCCCGGCGCTCGCCGGCTATCGACTCGATCGTGTCATCGGCCGCGGAAGTTTCGCGGTCACGTTTCGCGCCACCGCGCTCGCCGACGGACGCGCGATCGAAGCCGTGAGCCACCCGCCTGCCGGCGCACGCGCGGTCATCAAGATCTTCCGTCCCGACATGCTCGAGGCGAACGGACCGACGCTCTCGCTCATGCTTCGCAAAGAGGTCGAAGCGCTCTCGCGGATCTCCATGCGAACGCCGCCCGTGAACTCCGTGGTGCGGTTGTTCGCGGCGGGCTCGATGCCCATCGTGTGGCTCGCGGACCGTGGTCTTCGCCGCGAGGTCATCACGCTGCCATGGCTCTCGCTCGAATGGGTCGATGGCGGGCCTCGCGGTACGACACTCGAGAGCCGCATCGAGTACGAGTTGCGCGCGACCGGCAACGCGCTCGCGCCCAATCGCATCGCGCGACTCACGCGGGATCTGTTGCGCGGTCTCGCGGCGCTTCACGAACTCGGCGTCACGCATCGCGACATCAAGCCCGAGAACCTGCTCTTGTGTGGCGAGCCTCCGGTCGAACTGCTCAAGCTCTCGGACCTCGGCATCGCGGCGGTGCAAGGCCTCGGGCAGACGTTCGAGGTCGCGGTCGGTTCGATCGGATACATGGCGCCCGAACAAGGCGATCGCAGCAAGCTCGAAGGGCCGCACACCGACGTGTTCGCCGTCGGCGCGGTGCTGTTCGAGATGTTCACCGGCACGATGCTCTTTCCGAACGGACCGGCGGATCTGATCGCGCCGAAGCGGCGGTCACTGCTCGAGGCCGCGCGTCGTCACGATTCACTGCAGGTCACTTCGCTCGAGCCGTTGCTGGAAGCGTTCGACGAAGTGATCGCAGCGGCGACGTCGACGGTTCTTCCCGATGGGCGATCGATCTTCCGCAATCCGCCGCGCGAACACGGGCCGCGCATCGCGACGATTCAAGCGCTGCAAGCCGAACTGCTGCCGCTGCTCGCGGAACTCGACATCATCTCGGGCACGACCACGCGACGCCCGCGCCTGGTGCCTCCGCCCGTGCAACGCGCGCGCTTCACGCTCGTCGATCACCACGCCGATGTGCGCCCGAGCGCGACGCTGGATCGCGCCGTGATCAGTCCCGATGGCACCGCCACCGGCAGCGCGGCGGGCGAACTCTGGTACTTCGACGCGCGCGAATGGCGTCGTGCGCCGTCACCCGCGCGAGCACTCGGCGGCGTCGCACACCTCGGCGGACGGCACGGCGGGCGCTTCGCGTTTCGCGGACTCGACGGGTCGGTAACGGTTCTCGCCGATCACGAATGGGTACGTCTGCCGATCCCCGGTCAGGTCGGCAACGTCACCGCGTTCGCAGGCCGGCCCGACGGCGCGGCGTGTCTCGCGGCCACCGCGCCGGATGGACTTCCGTACCTCGCGTGGTTCGAGCGCGGCGCATTCGCGGGGTCGCAAGCCCTCCCGCCGAGCGTGGTGGTGTCGACGATCGTGCGAGTCGGCGAGCGCTTCGTCGCGGGCGGATCGATCGACTCGCCGCGCGGCCTTCGCGGGTGGATCGGTGTGGTCGGCGGAAAGCGCGCGGCCGAAGATTCCGCGCTCGAGTGTCCTCCGTTGCGAGCACTCGATGTCAGCGCCGACAACACTGTCGTCGGTGTAGGTGACGGCGGGGCGGTCATCGTCTGGACGCTCGGCGGCGAGTTGGTCATCCGCACCGGTACGTGCGATTCGGCCGCGCTCTCATCGGTCGTGTTCGATGGATACGGCGCGATCTGGGCGGCGGGTGGTCGCACGATCTACTGCATCGAAGTGCTGGGCGCCGGGCGCATCGTTCACGCGGTTGCGGGCGCGTTGCCTGAAGTTCCGATCGGACTGGGTGTGGTGACCGATGCCGCAGTGGCGGCGCTCGCGGATGGACGATTCGTCTTCGCGACGATGACCGTCGAACCACCGGCGTGACATCGCTGGGCGCGGCGCTTTTCGATTTTCGGAGCGCGGCATGGAGTGACGGAAATTCGCGGTAGGCTCGTCGCGAGGTGTCCGCATGAGCTTGCTTCGCACGCGCTCGATCCCGCTCGTCCTCGTTTCGGTTCTCGGAGCATCGCTCGCCGCGTGCGGCGCGCAGGCGGTGCAACTCGACGGCGCGACCGGCAGCGACGCATCGATGTCGACGGACGGTGCGACGGGCGTCGACGCAATCGTCAATCCGCGCGACGCGCGCCAACCCGACGCACTCGTGCTCGACGTCGCGATGCCCGACGGATCGACGTCATCACTCTTCACCCACTGCACGAGCAATGCGCCGTGCGGTGTCGGTGGCACGTGCCTCATGGTGTTCCCCGGTGGTCTTTGCACGCGGCGCTGCACCAACGATCGCGCATGCGGCACGAACGGCGTTTGCGAGACGAACAGCGGCGTCTGCTTCCCGCGCTGCACTTCGGGCGGGCTCGAGTGCGATCGATTCGGCGCGGCGTGTTACCCGTTCGATGCGCAGGGTGTGACGCTCGGTTGCTATCCGAGTTGCTTCCCGCCGGACACCACGCCACCCGCTGGCTATGCGCCGTGCGACGCGATGACGCGATGCGATCCGAACCAACTGGTCTGCTCGAACGATGTGGCGATGGGCGGGTCGGTCGGCGACCCGTGCATCTCTGACCAGGAGTGCGCGAGCGGACGGTGCGAGCCCGAGATCGACGCGTCCGGGGCCGCGACCGGTTTCATCGGTGGCTACTGCATCGCCATCGGACGACTTCCGGCGCAGTCCGCGTTCGTTCCCGGACAGCCCGTTCCGCGTACGAATTGCCCGCCCG
>CBIHQZ010001095.1:0-2964 GCA_966212315.1 uncultured Myxococcales bacterium | reverse complement strand
CAAAGACGCGTTCCTTTCGAACATCCAGAAGTGCATCTACGCGGGCGACGTCGGCCGCGCGATCAAGCTGTGTTCGAGCGCGAACGCGCCGCTCGCGCGCATCGTGAAGGCGGGCCTGATGAAGGTGAACCGCCCGGACGAAGAAGTGCAGGCCGCGATGGACGAAGCCGCTCTTCGCGAGCTTCCGAAGATCGAGCACCGCACGCCGTACCTCGCGCTGCTCTCGAACCTCGCGATGCTCTCGGGTCTTCTCGGAACCATCACCGGTCTCATCGCGGCGTTCGGCGCCGTCGGTGGTCACGGTGGCGGCCCGTCGATCGATCCGGGCAAGAAGGCGGAGCTTCTGGCAGCCGGTATTTCGGAAGCCATGAACTGCACCGCGTTCGGTCTCGTGGTCGCGATTCTCGGTCTCATCGGGTTCGCGCTTCTGAACGGCCAGACGCAGGGCGTCACCGACGACATCAATGAAGGCACCGTCGTCGTGTTGAACCTCGTCACGCAGAACCGTTCGAAGATCAACCTCGCAGGCGTGCAGCAGGCTGCGTAACTGACTCGGTCAGGTTCTGGTTCGTGGTTGCGACAATCTCCTGGTGCGCGTGGGCTCGTGAGAACGAGTTCCGCGCGCAACGCGAGAACTGCGAAGCGAATCGTCCGTGACCTTCGAGTCCGTCCGCTGTCCCTCACGTAACGTTTCGACGCGGAGGTAGAGGTTCCATGGGTGGTGTATCGGTTGAATCCAAGGGTGGCGGCCGAAAGTCCGTCGACTCACAGGTCAACATGGTCCCGATGATCGACCTGCTCATCTCGGTCATCGCATTCCTCCTGATGACCGCGGTGTGGGTGCAGACCGGCGCGCTGCAGGCATCGCAGCCGCGCGGAGCCCCGTCGCAGGATCAGCAGCCCGATCAGCCTCAGGATCAGTTGAAGATCCAGATTACTGAATCCGGGTTTCACATCGGCATCACGCAGACTGACAATCGCGACATCGCCAACGGGCCGCAGATGATGGACGAGCTCCGTCGCCTGCTGACCGAGCGTCACAACGCGAACCAGCAGCAGCGTGAAGTCTGGATCCAGCCGGACAGCACGGTGCATTACAACTCGATCATCGAAGTCATGGACGTCATCTACGAGATCTGGGGCAACGGCCGCGCGCCGAACGCTCCGCTCCGTGACTCCGTGACCATCCGATTCCTGTAAGCGAAGGGCGCGAGGCACACGATGTCCGAGACGCACAACGAGCATTCGGAACAGCACGGCGGACACCAGAAGATCCGGCACGTGATCGGTACGCCCTTGAAGGCGCGCCACAGCACGCCGATTCACAGCCCGTCGAAGCGGCTGATGCATCACATCCCGCTCCGCTTCGTGCAGAAGAAGGTCGGCGGGCATGGCGGTCACAGCCCGAACGCGGACCTGAATCTCACGTCGATGATCGACTACCTGGTCATCACGGTGGTGTTCCTTCTTTCGAACTTCGGCACGGCACAGCAGCTCGCGTCGCAGCAGGGCCTCGAGGTTCCGACCGTTCCGCATGCCGACACGATCCGCAGCTCGCCGATCATCTCGATCGCGTCTTCGTCGATCTTGCTCGACGGCCAGCGTGTCGCGAACCCGACGGAAGTCGTGAACTCGACCGACCGCATCGATCGTCTCTTCGAGCGCCTCCAGGACTCGCGCCGGAACTTTCCGGTGCTGCATCCGAACGAGCAGTTCGAAGGCAACGTGATCTTCCAGATCGACCGCAACATCGAGTGGCGTCTGGTGAAGCGCGTTGCGCAAACGTGCGCGCTGGCGGGTTTCACGAATCTGAACTTCGCCGTGAACAAGGGCAGCGTCCCCAGCCAGACCGGCACGGGCGCGCACTGATCGCCTCTCGCGCGGGCCTTCTGCTCGCGCGTTCCTCTCCCCCGCTCGCTTCTCGTCGACCTCTCCCTGCCGCTTCGCTAGGCTCCCGTCGCTCCGTGCGTCGAAGCCCTCGAGCGTGCGCAGACTCGGGAACCTTTGGGATGCGTCGCGGTCACACCGAGGAGAATGCTGTTGCACGACGATTCGAACGAACCTGCTGATCCCTCCTCGCAGCGCGGCATGCTCGCGCGCGATGCGCTTCCGTTCCTCCCGCGGGTGCGCTGGCGGATCTGGATTCCGATCATCGTCTTCCTCGTCGGGATGGTCGCCGCATACGTCATCGCGGAAAAGCGGCGTGGACTCCGACTGCGCACGCAGCTGCTCAACGAGCACACGCTGCTGACGTCGTCGCTCTCACCGCCGTATCGCGAGTTGCGCGCGAAGGTCGAGCGACTGGCGTTCTCCGCGGTGGGACCGTGGCAGGGGACGTACACGGCGCCCGGATTCGCGGCCGCGCAACTCGCGGGTGAGCCCGTGCTCTATGGCCGCGTGCGGGCCGGCGAGATCCATCGTGTCGAAGACGTCGAGACTTCGATTCGTCATCGCTACCCGGACGAGATCGCGTCGTGCGCAGGGCTCGAGACCGAGCCCGTGAACGAAGCGTATCGGCGCGGCGACTTCTTGATGCCTGCGTACGTCGACAGCGTGCGCGGCGTGTCCGACGGCGATCGACTCGCAGCGCTACGCCAGGATCTGCACTTCCGCCTCGAGCGCGACACGCACGACATCGTGCAATGGACGCGACGCCGATACCTCGTGCTCGCGGTCGACGAAGGCGCGGCATCGGTCTCGGGACCGACACGGGTCTTCATCTGGGATCTGCGTGACTCGCGCGTGATGTTGCGCGCGCGCGGCGACAGCGGGACGACGATGATCATTCCGATTCGCATTGCCGGCATGCCGGGCGGCGGACGGCCGGTGCCGCAGGTCGGCGCCTCGGCAACGCTCGCGGAGCACGACTGCTCGGTCGCGAACGTGGTGCGGGAGCAGCTCGGGATCCAGACGTTGAGCGTTCACAACGCGGGCGACCTTCAAGCGCAGGACGCGCCCTCCGGC
>CBIHQZ010001094.1:0-2968 GCA_966212315.1 uncultured Myxococcales bacterium | reverse complement strand
ACCCGCGAGGTGCGCTTCCTCGATGCCGGCGAGCGACTGCGCGACGATGTCGATCACGCGCTCGACACCGAGTGGGTTCTCGTTGACGAGCAGCTGGGTCAGGGTCGGTCCCTTGACGTACTCCATCGCGAGATAGAGCAGCCCGGTCGGCGACTCACCGAAGTCGGCGATGCGTACGATGTAGCGACTCTGCAGCAGGCTCGCGACTTCCGCCTCGCGCTCGAAACGGCCACGCATCTGCGCGTCGTGGGCGAGGTCGCCGTAGAGCACCTTCACCGCGAACACGCTGGCGATCCGCACGTGCGCGGCGCGATACACCTGCCCCATCCCGCCCGCGCCGATTCGTTCGAGCACGCGGTAGCGCTCGCCGAGCACGGTGCCGATCAGCGGATCGTTCAGGTCAGCCCGCGTCGGCACCCCGTCGCGCGGGCAGGTTCGCATCCATTGGAACGCGGAGCCGCATCGGTCGCAGTAGCGCACGGACGCACCATACCAAAGGCACGCGCGACATCGAAATCTCGCACGCGGCACGGCGAGGCACAGGCGCGGTCGCGGCTCGCGCGCTCGATCTCGCGTCTGACCGCATCAACGTCGCGAACTTTCGCTGGGCCCGCGATTCGCATACACGCGCTGCATGAGCTTTGCGCGCCTCTCGATCGCCCTCGCCCTCTCGCTCGCCGCCTGCTCGCCGCCGGTGACCTCCGGGAGCGACGCCTCCGACGTGCAGTCCTCCGCCGACACGTCCGACGCTCTGCAGTCGATCGACGTCACGACGCCCGTCGACGCCGACCCCTGCCCCACCTCCGAGCGCGCCGCGACCGCCAACGGATCCGACTGCACCCCCGAAGGGCAGGTCTGCCGCTACGGCTATACGACCCCGGCATGCGGCGGACGCACGCTCACGTGCACGGGCGGCTACTGGGTCGAAGAGCACACCGACCCGCAACCCTCGTGCTTCACCGACGCCGGCGCCGAATAGCGTTTCCGGCGTTTCGTTGACCGCGACCGCGCTCTCGTACTACGCGCGTGTTCATGTCGCGCGGCGCACGAACTCGGCTGAAATCGTTCGGCCCGATGGCCTTTGTCGCCGCGTGCTCCGTCGCGATCGCGGCGCGCGGTGCGTTCGCGGACCCGCCGTCGCATCGCAGGCATCAGACCAGCGCCGCCGGGCGTGACAGCGATCGGCAGCACCGACGTCATCGCTACGAACGCACGCTCGATCCGATCACGCGTCACGGCCGCCCGATTCGCATCCCGCTGACCTCGACGCCATTCGCCTTCGCGCCGCCTCCCGCCCTCTCATCGGAAGCGCCGCCCGCGGATCGTCCGTACGACCACGTGATCATCGTGTCGCTCGACGGACTGCGCCCCGATGCGATCGACATGACCGACGCGCCGAACCTCCGCATGCTGCGTGCGCAAGGTGCGATCGCGGTCGAAGCGCGTACGATCACTCACTCGTACACGCTCCCGTCGCACACCTCGATGCTCACCGGCGTCGACACCGATCAGCACGGGCTGCTGCACAACAACTTCACCCCGTCGCGCGGCTTCGTTCGCGTGCCGCCGATCTTCTACTACGCACACGACGCGGGACTCGCGACCGCGATGTTCGTGTCGAAGCCGAAGCTGCGACACATCGCGATCCCGGGCTCGGTCGACGTGTTCGATCGCCCCGACTACGCGTGCGGTCGTGTCGTTGCCAATGCCGCGCACTACCTCGCCACCGCGCCCGCGGGAGTGACGTTCGTGCATCTCAGCGAGCCCGACGAGTACGGGCATTCGCGCGGATGGATGACCGAGGCGTATCTCCGCGGCGTTGCCGATGCGGATCGATGCATGGGCACGCTGCTCGCGGGAATCGCGCAACGACACGACCTCGATCGGGTGCTCATTCTCGTGAGCGCGGATCACGGCGGACACGGACGCACTCACGGCAGCGAGCGCGACGAAGACATGCGGATCCCGTGGATCGCGTGGGGCTCGCGGGTGGTGCGCGGCGCGTACAACGGTCCGGTCACGACGATGGACACCGCGGCGACGGCGCTTGCCGCTCTGGGGCTCGCGATGCCGCCGAACATCGCGGGACGACCCGTCGCGATTGCCACCAACGCCACGGCCGAGAGCAACGCAAACCGCGCAGTCGCGACGAGCCAACCGGCGACCGGGATCACCATCGCGCATCGGGCCCACGTCCACGTAACGAGCGCCGCTACGACGCCACGCTGATCGATCGCACGTTCGTCCGTCGCGCGGACTACTGGCGCGCCGCCGCCGGACATCCCACACTCGCGGGATGGTCATGACGCCCGAAATTCGCGAGCGGCTTCAGTCCCTCATCAAGGCCGAGAAATGGCCCGAAGCGCGCGCCGCACTCGTGACGATCGATGCGCCGATGGACGACGTCGACTGGCTTGCATTGCGCGCGGAGGTCGAGTCGGGCGAAGGAAAGCTCGAAGCCGCGTTGGATCTGTACGAGCGAATCCTCGAGACGAAGCCCGAACACCGAAGCGCGCTCTACAACTCGTCGGTGGTGCTCTCGGATCTCGGTCGCCACGAAGACGCGATGACCGCGCTGGAAGCGTTGATCGAAGTCGAAGGCGAGAGTGCCGCGGTACTCAACGACCTGGCGTTCGAGTACATGGAAGCCGGTCACGACGTACCGGGCTACCTCTCGGCGTTGCGTGCCGAAACGCTCGCGACCGAGGAAATCGGTCGATGCTCGGCGCGCCTCAATGCCGCCACTGCATTGTCGAACATGGGGCGCCGGACCGAAGCACGCGAGCGCATCGACGCGATGCTCAAGGACTGCACCGACGCGTGCGGCGAGCGCGAAGCGGCGATCGACTTGCGACACAATCTCGATCCGCGCCGATCGCGCCGCAGTAGCAACGCGTAGCCGGCCGCGCATCCCGGCGAGTGCGCGCGGACCTCACCCCCGCTGCCGCGCGCCCCTCTCCCTCCGACG
>CBIHQZ010001093.1:0-2969 GCA_966212315.1 uncultured Myxococcales bacterium | reverse complement strand
GGAGCGTTCGCTCCGTACCCGATGCTCACGACCGCCGATTCGCCTGCGCGCGCGTGTGTTCCGAGTTGCTATCCGACCGGCGTCACCGCGCCCACGGGATATCCGACGTGCGCAGCCGGATCAGTGTGCGATCCCGCATCGGGTGGATGCATCACGACCGCGCCACCATCGCTCGTGCTCGGCGCTCCGTGCACGGGGAGCAGCGACTGCGCGGGCGTCTGCATCGGCCCGCGGACTCCGGCGGGCACTGTCACCGGCTTCGTCGGCGGATATTGCGCGTCGCTCGCGCGCAACCCGGGTGCGTCGGCGTTCGAGCCGGGCCTGCCGTTGCCATCGAGCAATTGCGGCGCGGGTGGCGTGGCACTGCCGGGGCGCACGTCGAGCACAGGCGATGCGGTGTTCTGTTACGCCGGATGCTCGAACGACTGCGATTGCCGTCGCGGCTATCGTTGCGATCACGATCCGCTGCGACGCGGCGAGGCGCCGGCTCCGAACGGTGCGTGTCTTCCGATCGATTGCACCGCCACGGGGGACACATGCCCGGCGGGTTCGTCGTGTCTCATCGAGGGGTGGTCGACGTCCCTTCGCTACCCGGTCTGCCGCGTCGACGGAACGGTGACCGAACTCGGGCCGAACACCGGTTGTCCCTCGACCGACGCGGGGAGCAGCACTGTTGACGCGTCGTCCGATGCCTCGTTCGATGCCGCCGCGGGAGATGCGCCATGACGAATCGATTCGTCGTCGCGTGGGTCGTGCTGTTCACGACGTGGATCGTCTGCGCGAGCTGCACGCCGCCGTGTGGCGGGCTCTCGGAGGACTGCTGCGAGATGTCGACCACGCGGTGCAACGCGGGTCTTGCTTGTCGCGGCGGTGGCTGTCAGCGCTCGCGGTGCGTGCAGTGCGGGGGCTCGGGGCAGACGTGTTGCGACACGGGCGCGCCGTGCGTGGGCGCGTCGATGGTGTGTTCCGAGGGAGCGTGCGCCCACTGCGGCTTGCCCGGCGAACCGTGCTGCGGGAGCAGCTGTGCGAGCGAATCGTTCTGTTCGGCGCCGGCGTTCGCACGGTCGCAATGCGTCGCGTGCGGGCACGCCGGCCAGCCGTGTTGCGCGGGCTCGTGCACCGGCGGGCTTCAATGTCAGCCCACGACGACCGCGGGCGACGGGACGTGCGTCGCATGTGGCGCGGAGGGCGAGGTGTGCTGCGCAGGGAACGGCTGTCGCAACGGAATGCCGTGCAACGCGAACGGCACCTGCGGACTGTGCGGACGCCCCGGGCTCGCGTGCTGTCCCGGCCTGACGTGCACGAGCCCGGCGGAGTGTTTCAGCGTGTCGGCGACGGTTCACACCTGCAGCAATTGCGGCGCGTCGGGCGAGCCGTGCTGTCAGGGCACCGAGTGCGAGGCTTCGCTGTTCTGCACCGGCGGAACGTGTCAGCCGTGCGGCACGATCGGCGCGCCATGTTGTGCGGACGGCTCGTGCCCCGATTCGGGCGTGTGCTCCGCGGGTGTGTGCCGCGATGCGGGTCGCGATGGCGGCGTCGAGCCCTCGGCGTGCACCGCGATGTCGTGCGCGGCGTCCGAGCAGTGCCTCGCGTATCCCGCGGCGGTGTGCACCCACGCGTGCGTCCGCGACGCCGACTGCGGACCGGGTCGCGCGTGCGCGGACGGATTGTGCCTTCCTGCGTGCACACCGGGCGCGATGGACTGCGACCGGATCGGGGGCGCGTGTTTCGCCGGCATCGCGCCATTCACGTCGCTCGATGCGCCGACGGTCGCGGGCACGCCACGTTGTCTCGCGAGCTGCTTCGACGCCACGAGCACGATGCCGAGTGGCTTCCCCGGCTGCGCGGTCGGCACGACGTGCGATCCCGTCTCGGGGCAGTGCACAGCAGGCTCACCGGGACGCGTCGCCATCGGCGCGCCGTGCACGGGCTTGCCCGACTGCGAGGGATAGGGCATCCCGGCGCTCGACGCGGCCGGTGTGCCGACGGGATTCGTCGGCGGCTACTGCGTCGGGCTTGCGCGCAATCCCGACGCATCGTCGTCGGTCCCGGGGGGCGCGGTGCCGAGCAGCAACTGCGCGCCCGACGGCGTCGCGATCGCGATGCCCACTTCGGGCGCCGGCGACGTGGTGGGGTGCTACGCGAAGTGCAACGCCGACTGCGACTGTCGCATCGGCTACGCGTGCGACCACGATCCGCTGCGCCTCGGAACGCTGTCTCCCGGCGGCGCGTGCCTTCCGGTCGATTGCTCGATCGCGCCGGACGCCTGCCCCGAGGGGAGCGTCTGCTATCGCGCCGGGCCGTTCTCGCATCGATTGCACCCGGTGTGCGCGCCGCCACGTGTCGTCGGCGATGCGGGGCTCGACGGCGGATACGATCCTGCCGCGATCAATCCGGGGTGCGGCGCGAGTGACGGCGGCATGGATGCGGGGATCGATGCGGGCCTGGACGCCGCGCTCGACGGAGAGTGACACGCACCACTCTCGCCGCGGTGCAGCGGGCTAAGCTCGGGACCATGGAACGAGCCATCGACAATCGACGTGCGATTCGATTCGTGGCCGCACTCGCGCTCGGCGCGGTCGGCGGCTGCGACGGCGGATCGGACTACCACGGATGCAACGTCGACGCGGAAGCGCTGCCGGACGGGAGATGGCCGGAACCGTACAACTCGGGCCTTCCCGGACCTGGTTGCGAGCGCTTTCATTGCTCGCCAGGCGCGACCTGCGGACCGCTTCATCCGCCCGATACGACGGTGTGATCGCTTGTCGCGCATCGCAGATCGCGACAAGGCATTTCAGGTCGCGGCGAGCGCCCACCGCGAATCTCGCTCACTCACGCGAGCGCTTCGTCGACCGACGCCGCCGTCACCGCGCGGTCCAACCAGCGATCGAGCACAGCGAGATCGCGGCACGCGAGGACTCGTTCGCGCTGTGATTCGGTCACGTGGAATCCGCGCGCAGAAAGAACCC
>CBIHQZ010001092.1:0-2971 GCA_966212315.1 uncultured Myxococcales bacterium | reverse complement strand
ATGGTGATGGCTTGGCGCGCGCGATTGACCCGCGCCAGCGCTCTCTAATGCCCCTGCGGCACCAGACGCGCGACCGCCGCGAACAGACTCGCCTGGCTGTCGTCATCGAGCGCATCCGACCCGCGCCAGCAGACGCGTCCGCCGAGATCGACGAGGAACAAATGAATCGTGTGCTCGTCGACGATGCCGAGACGCGCGCGCAACGCGTCCTTGTCGGCATGCACCATGATCGTGTGATCGACCGCATCGACCGAGTCACGCTCCGCCCGCAGGCTCGACGCGACGAACGACCGCGAAAACGCCGACACCAGCGGCAACAGCGGCACTTCGTAGACCGACACCCCGCGGAACTCTCGCGACACCCGTTCCAGCAACGGACGCCATGACCGGATCAGCTCGCGCTGCCACGCCTCGAACGACACCACGATGATCTGGGCTCGCCCTTCCAGGTCGCTCGGTATCTGCACCGATTGCCCCGAAAGCGCCGCGCCTTTGACCGCGGGAAACCGGAATCCGATGTCGGCGGCCGGGATGGACTCGAGACGGATCGGGAGCATCAATGCCTCTCGTCTGTCTGGATGCTCTCGCTTCGAGAATTCGTCGCGCGCCTTGCGCTGGGTCATGCGAGTGCACGCCGCCCGCTCGTGCCCGTACACTCGGCCGCGAGGTGTTCATGATTCGTGCGTTCGCTCTGACCTTCTCCGTCGTCGCGCTCGGTTTCGGTGCCCACGCCGCGACGGCTCCCGCGGCCGCTGTGCCGCACTCGACGCAAAGCGCACTACGCGTTGCCACCGCTCCTACCGCGCCCGCGGCCGATCCGCTGAGCGCGCGATGCGGCGACTACCGGTGCGAGCCGCCCGAGGACTGTCACTCGTGCTCGCAAGACTGCGGCTCGTGTTGTGGCAACTACCACTGCGAGCCGCCCGAAGACTGTCGCTCCTGCCCGCAAGACTGCGGCAGCTGCCACTGAGTCGACAGCCGCGCACGGGCACCCGATGAGCAAGGCCTTCACGAAGGAGTCGGACGACGCACGTCCGAGCGCCCTCCCCCCGCGCGAGCTTCCGTTGCCGCACGGTACGCCTAACTACGTCACGCCCGCGGGGGCCGCACGGTACGCCGACGAACTCGCGGAGCAGGAAGCGTTGCGTCCGGCGATCGCCGGCGAGATTGCCAGCGCCCCCGACGATGCTGCGCGAAACGCTCTTCGCGAACGACTCGCCGAGATCGATCGTCGACTGCTCGAACTGCGCGAACGCATCGAGCGCGCGGAGATCGTCGATCGTTCCGATCCCGATGCGAGCGTGGTGCGTTTCGGTGCGTTCGTGACGATCGCGAACGACGACGGTGCCGAGCGAACGTTTCGCATCGTGGGTGTCGACGAGGCCGACGTCGAGAAGCACTACGTCAGCTGGATCTCGCCGCTCGCGAAAGCACTGATCGGCCACGGGATCGGCGATCGCGTGACGCTGCGATCACCGGGCGGCGTCGAGGAAGTCGAAGTGGTGGGGATTCGGTACGAGTAGACTGCGTTGGGGCCCGGCGGCTGAATGAAGCCACGGCAACCTGTCCGAAGCCTCACCTTCGTGAGGCTCGCGATGATGTCGCATCGAACACACCGGTCGTCTGTTCCGAACAGATCGAAGGCAACTCGCAGTCCCCGCGAGCTTCGCGCAGGCGAAGCCTAGGAGTCGTTGCCGCGGGTTCACCCGCCGGGAATCCGGTCGAGTCACACGGCCGCGATCACGTATGCGGCGTGTCGATCTCTTCCTGGATCCACTCGCGCAATTGCTGACGCTCGAGCGGCAGGTTGTACCGGCGGCCGTTGATGTAGATCGTCGGCGTGCCTTCGATCTGGAGCCGCTCGCCTTCGCGACGATCCGCGGCGACCTTTGCCTCGGTCGCCGGCGCCTGCATGTCGGCGCGGAAGCGGGTCATGTCGAGCTGGAGCTGCGTCGCGTAGCGATCGAGGTCGGCCTGTTCGAGCGCGGTCTGATTTGCGAAGAGCAGGTCGTGGTACTCCCAGAACTTGTTCTGGCGCCCGGCGGCGATCGCGGCCTTCGACGCGGCCATCGCGTGAATGTGTCCCGACAGCGGGAAGTGCATGTGCACGATGCGAACGCGGTCGTGGAACTCGCGCTCGATGTCATGCAGCACCGGCGCCGCGCGCCCGCAGTGAGGGCATTCGTAGTCGCTGAATTCGACGATGGTGACCGGCGCGGTTTCCGGTCCACGCGAGTACGAACCTTCGGTGTGGATCGTCACGACCTGATCGCGGGCGTAACGCGCGCGAACCAGTTCACCGAGTTGCTCGCGCGGGAATCCGTCCTGCACGCGGCGCGACAGGAATCGCAGCGCCGGAATGCACGTCGCGCAGGTGCGATCACGTCCGCACACGGCGAGTGAATGCGGGTCGCCGCAGGGCGAGAGTTCGTCGTTCGCGACCGCCCAGAACAGCTCACGCTCGGCCTGCGACAGCGCCGTCAGATCGATGCCGGAGACCTCGGTGACCTGCGCGCCGCTGTTGCTCGGTGCGCTCGGGTGGGCCTCGTTGCGAACGTCGGGGCTCGTGACCGTGCCGCTTCCCGCACCGTGTCGATTGCAGCTCGCGCCGAGCGCGAACAGCGCGAAGAGGACGACGAACAAGCCATTAAATCGGGCGCGAAACATGGGCGTCGCAGTACGATGGGCCTCGCATGGTGTCAAGGCATCGTGCGTGTCGCGTGCGCGAGGAGCATCGTAGTCTCGCGCGTCTAAGCGCGTCGCGAGGGAGCGAGCACGGCCCCCACGCAGTCGACTGCCGTCGACAGCTCGAGGCCCACGAATGTGTGCGCGCGTCGCTCGCGCGGCCCTCTCCTGTCGCTTCGCGACTGTCCTCTCCCGTAGGAACGAGGCTGTCGATAAACTCGCCGCACTCGCCGGCGGGCCAACGGGCCGCCGCTTCCATCGAGCGACCCTGCCTTCGCAGGGTCTA
>CBIHQZ010001091.1:0-2971 GCA_966212315.1 uncultured Myxococcales bacterium | reverse complement strand
CGGCGTCGCTGCAGACCGCGTTCACGTCGATCATCGGGTCGACACTGCCTTGCACGTTCGCACTGAGTGCGCCTCCGAGCGACGTCTCGCTGTTGCATGTGTACGTCGACGCGGTCACCGAACTCACGCGCGACACGAGCCATGCGATGGGCTGGGACTACGACCCGGCGACGCATTCGATTTCCGTCTACGGCGCCACGTGCGACAGCGTTCGCGCGCTGCGCTACTCACAGCTCGACGCGATCGAATCGTGCCCGGGCGGGATGATGCCGCCGCCGCCGACGGCCTGTCATCACAACGGCGGAAGCTGCGATGCCGACAGCGACTGCTGCAATCTCGAAGGCCTCGCGTGCGATGTGATCCATCACGTCTGCATTCCCGCGCCCGGCTGAAAGCGCCTACCGGCGTCGCACCGGAAACGCGATGACGTCCGCGATCGCGCTGCGTCCGAGCACCAGCGCGACGAGGCGATCGAATCCCAACGCATTGCCCACGCTCGGTGGCATTCCCTCGTCGAGTGCGGCGAGGAAACGTTCGTCGAGGGGATAGACCGGCAACCCCGCGGCGGCGCGCTCGCGTTGGTCGCGGTCGAATCGCGCGCGTTGCTCGTCTGGATCGGTCAGCTCGACGAAGCCGTTCGAAAGCTCCATGCCGTTTGCATACAGCTCGAATCGGTCGCACACGCTCGGGTCGCTCGTGTTCAGGCGCGCGAGCGACGCGTGCCGCGCCGCGAACTGCGTGAGGAACACGGGACGCTCGCGTCCGAGATGCGGCTCGATCCGATCGACGAGCTGCGCGAAGTACTCGCTCTCGTCTTGATTCGCCAACGCGATGGGGTCGCGCACATCGCTCGCCCAGCGCGCGAATGCTTCGCGCACCGTCATCACGTCGAACCCGTTATCGAGCGCGACCTGTGCGCCGCGCACCACCAGCGCATCCACGCCCACGGCACTCGCGGCCGCGCGTACGACCGCGAACGTGTCGGCGAGCATCGCGTCCATTTCGTCCCACGCGCGATACCACTCGAGCATCGTGAACTCGGGCTCGTGGCGCGCGCCGTCTTCGTCGACACGGAAGCATCGTGCGAACTGATGGCATCGCCGCACGCCGCCCACGAGCAGGCGCTTCATATGGTACTCGGGCGACGTGATCAGATAGCCATGTGGCAGCCCGGGTGGGATCACGCTCTCGCGGCGTCCGCTCTCGTCGGGACTGCGGCGATCGAGCATCGGCTTCACGACTTCGAACGCGTGGAGATGCAGGTCCAGACCGGGCGACGTGGCGATCGCGGGGGTGTCGATCTCGAGCGAGCCCTGCGACGCGAAGTGTGCGCGCACCGCGGCAACGACGCGGGCTCGTGCTTCGAGCCGCGCGAGTTTTCCGTCCGCGAGAAACGAATGCGTCTCGGTCCCTGGCGCGAACGGCGATCGCGAGGCCGCGCGGAAGACCCGTTCGATCGTGCGCGCGGTCGGCGGCCCGATGGCGTCGTCACTCAGCGCCGCGCCCGGTTCGGCGTCGATCCGCACGAGATCACCGGGACGAAGATCGCAAGGCGGCGTCACGCGCACGACAAGGTGCCGGGTGCCATCGACGAGAACGAGTTGTTCGGGGGAGGGGAGTGCGAGAACTCGGCCGGTGATGATCACGCCAGTTCTCCGGGCGTAGTTCGAATCAGGTACGAACGCGCGCGAGGGCGCGGACTACCTCGTCTTCGCAACACGCTCGGCGTACTCGCCGGTGCGCGTGTCGATGCGGACGACGTCGCCTTCGTTGATGAAGATCGGCACCGGCACCACCGCGCCCGTCGTGAGCTTCGCGGGCTTCATGACGTTGTTCGCGGTGTCGCCCTTGAAGCCCGGCTCGGTCTCGACGACGGCCATCTCGACGAACGTCGGGAGTTCCACGCCGACCGGACGGCCGTTGTAGAACAGGACGTTCACGTTGCTGTTGTCGAGGAGGAACTGGCGCTGCTCGCCCATCGCCGACGCATCGATGTGAACCTGCTCGTACGAGGTGTTGTCCATGAGCACGAGCTGCTCGCCCTCGGGGTAGAGGTACTGCATCTCGCGCTCTTCGACGTCCGCCTTCTGCATCTTCTCGCCGGACTTGTAGGTCCGCGAGATCACGGAGCCCGTGAGCATGTGCTTCATGCGCACTTCGGTGCTCGGCGTGCCCTTGCCGGGCTTGCGGAAGTCCACGCCAACGACGAGGTAAGGCTCGCCGTCGACTTCGAGCTTGTTGCCTTTGCGAACGGAATTGATGTCGAGAATGTCAGCCATGAGGGCGGCTCATGTAACATCGGCTCGCGGAACCGGCAACTGCTTCGACGCTGCCGTGTTGCACCGCGGTTTCATCCGGGCTAATCGACGGCCGCAGTGGGCGCGCGCGACACCGACGACGACTTCCGCGAGATCAAACGCGAGATCATCGAGTCGCGCGGTCTGACCATCAAGACGATGAATGCCACGTCGGCGCTGGCCGCTGATGTGAAGAGCATCGCGAAGCGACAGGCGAGCTACGAGCGCCGACTCACCGTGAACAGTGCGACTGCGTACGCGCTCTTCGTGGTGCTCATCTTCGGCGGATTGAAACTGTGGCTCGACGCGACCGTGCGCGAGACGCGCAGCGAGAACGCATCACTCCGGCAGCAGGTCGAGCACGTCCACACGGAGAACGCTCAGCTCCTCCGTGAACGCGAAGAGCGGCAGGCGATGGAAGCGCGCTCGGCTGCTTTCTATGAGCTGATCCGCGAAGACAAGCGCCAGGAAGCGGTCGAAGCGTGGCAGCAGTTGCGTCGCGAGCATCTCCCGCCGGCGGACGCAGCGTTCTTCCAGGACACTGTCGATCGCTTCCAGAGCGACCTGTCACTCGCGGCATTCCAGCGCGGTCTCGAGCACGCGCGACTCGCGCGCTACGTGCAAGCGTACGAGGCGTACGACGAAGCGATCCGCCTTCGCGAAGAGGCGGGCCA
>CBIHQZ010001090.1:0-2971 GCA_966212315.1 uncultured Myxococcales bacterium | reverse complement strand
TCGCGAAGCCGCCCTCGCACTGCGTCACATGATGGCCGCGATGCGCGTCGATCATCACGAGCCGTACGTCGACTCGGCGTATCGCAGCTACGACGTGCAGTGCACGGTCTTCCAGATGTGGGCGTATCGGGACCATCACGGGTTCTGCAACGCGACCGTGTTCAGCGCATTGCCCGGGCACTCGCAGCATCAACTCGGCACGGCGGTCGATCTGTTCACTCGCGCGTGGGTGTACGGTGGCGAGCGGTTTCGCGAAGGCTTCGGGTGCTCGCCGGGCGGTCTCTGGATCGCCGACCATTCGTGGGAGCACGGCTTCGTTCTGCCCTATCCGTTGCACCCGGACTATCGCCAGCGGGGGAGCACGTGTGCGGCGAACCCCGCGGACCTCGGACGCGTCGATCCGCGCACGGGATACAAATACGAGCCCTGGCATATCCGCTACATCGGCGTGGAGAACGCAGCGCGCTTCCATGCGGCGTGGCTCGCGAGCGGGCCGGGTACCGCGAACGAGATCACGCTCGAGCAATGGCTGCGTGGCCGAATCGGTGCGCAAGACGCGGTCGAGCCTCCGGTGTGCGACGGCTGCGCTTGTGAAACGTGCGCGACGTTTCACGATGAGTCGCAGTCGTCGGTACGCGGTCCGTGTCGCGAGCCCGCAGTGGTATTGACCGCTCGCGGCGAGCCGGTGGTGGCGGGCGTGTCGCCTTCGGTCGTCGATGCTTCGGTGGAGCGCATCGATGCGCGGGTCATTCGCGTGCGTGCCGTCGTCGAGGTGCCGCTCCACACGTTCACGCAACCGCCGATCGCGCGCGCGGCGGAGCCGTTCGGCGAAGACCAGACGATCGATCATTTCGTGGCGGTCGCCGGTGGCATCGCGCACGCGTATCCGCTTCTTCCGAACTCTTGGCGGCTTTCGGTGTCCGCGCACGAGGATCGACGGTATCCGCCCTGGCAGACGGCACTTGTCGATGCGTCCCGTGATGCCACGGGCAACGGCGTGAACGCCCGTATTCCGGCGAGCACGGGGCGTGTGTCGCTCGAACTGCGAATCGAGGGTTTGCGCTCTGGCGCGTCCATCGACGTTGCGCTAGTTCGCAACCAACAAGAACGTGTCGGCGCCCGCACGTTCGTCGTTCCGTAGCGCCGCTCGCCGAGAAGAGCGGTGTACGCTCCGACGCTGCCACATCGATGTCCGCGCGCGAGTGAATCGCCGCGTCTATTGTTCGCGACCATGTCGCCAACGACAGTCCCAGGAGAAGCCAAGGTGAAATTCTTTGCGTCGTGGTTCGCAGTACTCGCGACTGCCGCTCTGCTGACAGGCTGTCCGAACAACGTCACGCCGAGCGACGGCGGTATGGACGCAGTCGAGGTCGGCATCGACGTGCAGGACCCGTGTCCCGCACCCGGGTTGATGTGCGGAACTCGCTGCGTCGATCCGCGCAACGATCATCTCAACTGCGGCGCTTGCGGCACGACGTGCGAGCGCACCGAGGTGTGTTCGGCGGGAGCGTGTCTGACCTCGTGCCCCGCTACGCAGACCGTGTGCAACGGGCAGTGCGCTTCGCTCATGACCGACCGCGCGAACTGCGGCGCATGCGGGATGGCCTGCGCGGCGGGTGAAGTGTGCAACGGCGGCCACTGCGCGCTGACCTGCCGACCCTACGCGACGTGCGGCGGCGACGGCGGCAGCGGCCTCGTCTGCGCGGACACGCAGAACGATCCGAACAACTGCGGCGTCTGCGGTCGCGAGTGCGGCCCCGGCTTCTCGTGCGTCGGCGGCGGCTGCCGTGTGGTGTGCCCGCCCACTCAGACGGTGTGCGGCAACGGCTGCGCGGACTTCGCGATCGACCCCGCGAACTGCGGCGCGTGCGGCGTGCGCTGCGATGTGGGGCAGGTGTGCACCGGAAGTACTTGCACGGTTCCCGCGTGTGCCGCCGGCCAGATGAACTGCGGCGGCTACTGCGTCACGGTGAGCAACGACGCCAACAACTGCGGCAGTTGCAATCGTCTTTGCGCGAGCGGTGAACTCTGCAACGCGGGCGTATGCACCGTCGGGTGCGCCGCGCCGCGCACGGTATGCACTCGCTCCTGTGTCGATCTCCAGACGGACGGCGCCAACTGCGGAGCGTGCGGGCGCGTGTGCGCTGCGGGACAGGTCTGCACCGCGGGCGTGTGCACCGCGGAGTGCGTGACGGGACAGATGCTCTGCGGCGGGCGCTGCTCGTCGGTGCAGAGTGACGTGAACAACTGCGGCGCGTGCGGAAACGTCTGCGCGAGCGGGCAGCTCTGCATCGGTGGCACGTGCACCGCGGTCTGTTCGCCACCGCAGACGTTGTGCGGAACGACATGCACCACGGTCGCGTACGACCCGCTGAACTGCGGTGCGTGCGGCAATGCGTGCACGTCCGGTCAAGCGTGTATCGCGGGCAGTTGCACCCCTGTCACGACCACCGACGGCGGATGCCTCTCGCCGAGCGTGGCGTGCGGCGCGTCCTGCGTAAGTCTGCAGAGCGACAATCAGCACTGCGGCTCGTGTTCGACTGTCTGCGCCGCTGATCGGACCTGCGTGAACGGCATCTGCGCGACGACCTGCGCGGTTGGCGAGAGCCGCTGCGGCGCGACGCTCACGTGCGCGAATCTCAATTCGGATCGCAGCAACTGCGGCACCTGCGGCACCGTATGCGCGGTCGGCATGGCCTGCGTACGCGGGAACTGCCAGCGCTCGTCGTATCAGGGCTACACGGTCGGACCGTCGACGGCGACGTTCGTAAACGCATGCACGCAGCCTGGCGCGGTGACGATCCTCGCCGGCGCCGACGATTCGGGTGCGCATTTCACGGTGCCGTTCCAATTCATCCTCTGGGATTACCTCGGCACCGATGCGTGGGTGAGCAGCAACGGCGTCTTCGGCGGCGGAACTGTTGCCGACACGAGCCTCAGCGGGTCGTGCCCCATCATCACAGGTGATCCC
>CBIHQZ010001089.1:0-2971 GCA_966212315.1 uncultured Myxococcales bacterium | reverse complement strand
GGAACGCGCGTGTCGGTCGAGGGCGACGGCGTGCGCGGTCGCCACGGCGTGGGAGTGCGGGCGACCCGCGTCGTCGATGCGAGCGGGCCCGTGATTCTCGAGAGCGAGCGATAGGTACGACGAACCGCCGGACCTCTCTTCGAGGAGAGGTCCTTGCGGTGGATGCGGGTCGAGCGGGAGGGATTCAGGGATGACAGTAAGCTGTCATCGTCGGGGCGGGAGCGCGCGGCTCAGAGCTTCGCGGCGACTTCTTCGATCTCGAACGCTTCGATGATGTCGCCCGGCTTGAGGTCGTTGTAGCCCTCGAGACCGATGCCGCACTCGTAGCCGTTCGCGACGTCCTTGACGTCTTCCTTGAAGCGCTTGAGCGACGCGAGCTTGCCTTCCCAGATCTGAACCGAGTCGCGAACGAGTCGCGCCTTGGCGGTGCGGGTGACCTTGCCGTCGATGACGTAGCAACCCGCGATCTGGCCGACCTTCGTGATGTTGAAGACCTGGCGTACTTCGGCCTTGCCGAGCGGCTTCTCCACGAGCGTCGGCTTGAGCTGCCCTTGCATGAGCAGCTTCATCTCGTCGACGGCCTCGTAGATGATGTTGTAGAGGCGGATGTCGACCTTCTCCGACTCCGCGAGTGCAGCGGCCTTGCCCTGCGGTCGCACGTTGAAGCCGATCACGGTCGTCGGGAGCTTCGACGCGATCGCGAGGTTCACGTCGCTCTCGGTGATGCCGCCGATGCCGGTGTGAACGATCTGGATCTTCACCTTCGTGGTGGCGAGTTCGTTCAACGCCTGCGAGATCGCTTCGACCGACGCCTGCGCTTCGGCCTTGATGATCACACCGACGGTGAGCATCTCGCCCTCGGCGATTCGACGCTCGATGTCCGCGATGCTCTGGAGACCGCCGCTTGCCGGTCCCTTCGAGGTCTCACGACGGCGCTCGTCTGCGAAGACTTGCGCCTTCTTCAGATCGCCGACCACGTAGACCCCTTCGCCGGCGTTCGGGAGTTCCGACAGACCGAGGATCTCGATCGGCGTGCTCGGGCCGGCCTTGGTGATCGGCTTGCCGCGATCGTCGAACATCGCGCGGATCTTTCCGACCGCCGTACCCGCGAGAACGATGTCGCCTGCGCGAATGGTTCCGTCCTGCACGAGGATGCGCGCGACGACACCACGGCCCTTGTCGAGCGTCGCGTCGAACACGGTGCCCTTGCCGGGCTTCTTCGGGTTCGCCTTGAGGTCGAGCACTTCGCTCTGGAGCGCGAGGTTCTCGAGCAGTTCGTCGATGCCGGTGCGCTGCTTCGCGCTCAGCTTCACGACGAGTGCCTCGCCGCCGAACTCTTCCGGGATCACGTCGTGCGCCATGAGCTGCTGGATGACTCGCTCCGGCTTGGCGTCGGGCTTGTCCATCTTGTTGAGCGCCACGACGATCGGCACTTGGGCGACCTTCGCGTGGTTCAACGCTTCGATCGTCGTCGGCATGACGCCGTCGTCCGCGGCCACGACGAGCACTGCCACGTCGGTCGCTTCGGCACCGCGTGCGCGGAGCTTGGTGAACGCTTCGTGACCAGGCGTGTCGAAGAACACAACCGGGCCCTTCGGCGTTTCGACGCGGTACGCAGAGACCTTCTGCGTGATGCCGCCCGCTTCGCCTTCCGCCACGCGCATCCCGAGGATCGCGTCGAGAAGGGTCGTCTTGCCGTGGTCGACGTGACCCATCACGGTCACCACCGGCGGACGCGGAACGTAGTCCTCGGGGTTGTCCTTGAACTCCGGGAGGAGCGCCTTGATCGCTGCATCGACGTCGATCGCAACGTCTTCGACCTCGTACTGGAACTCCTGTGCGAGGAGCTTCGAGGTGTCGGCATCGAGCGTCGTGTTGATGTTCACGCCCGTCATGCCCATCTGAAGCAGCTTCATCAGCACTTCGGACGACTTCACGGCCATGCGGCGCGCGAGTTCCTGCAGTGCGATCTGCCCTTCGATCTTCACGACGCGCTTGTGCGCACCCATTTGCGTGGGCGGCGGCTGCGGTCGCGACGGTCCGATGCCGCCGGTGCGTCCCATCGGGCGACGGCCCATCATCCCCGGTCGCTGACCCGGCATGCCCGGACGTTGACCCGGCATGCCGGGTCGCTGCGCCGTGCGTCCGCCCGGAGCTGACAAGCGGCTCTGGTCGACCTGCACGCTGCGCGTACGCCCGGCCGGACTCGACGACGGGATGTGCGTGACGGTCTTGGTGACCGGGTCGTACACGGCGGTGCCGGTACGCGGCGGCGGAATGCTCGGACGCGCGACGACGGGCGCCGCTGCTGCAACTGCGGGCGGCGTCGCTTCGACAGCCTGCTGCGGTGCGCGTTCTTCTTCGACGGGCTCGCGCGCAGCGACCGGCGCGGGCTTGCTCGCCTCGACCGCGGGCTCCACGGCGACGGCGGCGACAGGCGGCGTCGGTGCCGGGGTCTCGCGAACGACCGGCGGGGGCGTCGCTTCGACGGCCGACGTCGCAGGGGCTGCCGCGTGCGTGCCGGTCGCGGGCGACGACGGCTCTGTGCGGGCGGGTGCGGTCTCACGGGCCACCGGGTGTTCCGCGGTTGCGGGACGCACCGGCGTCGGGACCTCGACCGGCGCGGGGGCGGCGGCGGCATGCTCGCCCGTCGGCGCGCGCTCTTCGCGATGCGAAGGCTCGACCTGCGAGGGCATCGCAGGCTCCACTGCGGCGGGTGCCGAAGGTGCCGCGGCGTACTCACCCGTTCGCGGCCGCTCGACGGCGGGCTCGCGTGCGCGTGCGGGTTCCGGCGACGGTGCGGGAGGTGCGGCAACCGGCGGCGGCGCGGCCTTGCGGACACGCTTCTTGATGCCGTTGCCCATGTCGATCTCGACCCAGTCTTGCTGCTTGTCTTTCAGCAGCGACGACTTGATCTGTTCGGCGACGTCCGCCTCGATCTTCGACATCTTGTTGTTCACCGGAATGCCGA
>CBIHQZ010001088.1:0-2971 GCA_966212315.1 uncultured Myxococcales bacterium | reverse complement strand
CCGCACGATCGAACGCCTCCTCGACCGCCGACGTCGTCGCCAGCGGTCTCATGTCGGATGCGCACGCCCCGCTTCCATCGCCCAGCGGAGTGCCCGCGCTCATTGCCACTCGATTCGAACCGGCGTGCGGTGCGTGTCAGCGCCAAGGTATTCTCGGTCAATGCCTTCCAAGCCGGTGCGCATCGCACCTTCGATTCTGTCCGCGGATTTCGGCCGTCTCGCCGACGAGATCCATCTCGTCGAGAGCGTCGGCGCCGACTGGATTCACGTCGATGTCATGGACGGTCGTTTCGTGCCGAACATCACCATCGGCCCTCCCGTCGTTCGCGCAGTGCGCCGCGCCACGAAGCTCACCGTCGACTGCCACCTGATGATCGTCGAACCGGAGCGCTACCTCGAAGACTTCGCGAAGGCCGGCGCCGACGTGATCTCGGTGCAGGTCGAAGCGAGTGTGCATCTCGAACGAACGCTCCAGATGATTCGTGCACTCGGCAAGCGCGCGGGCGCCGTGCTCAATCCGGCGACGCCGCCGAGCGTGCTCGAGTACGTCATGCACTGCGTCGATCTCGTGCTGGTCATGTCGGTCAATCCCGGCTTCGGAGGGCAGAGTTTCATCGCCGAGGTGCTTCCGAAAGTGCGCGCGATCCGAACGATGATCGATCGCTCCGGGCGCGACATCGATCTGCAGATCGACGGCGGCATCGGCCCCGACACGATCCGCGCGGCGCGCGAAGCGGGAGCGGACGTCTTCGTCGCAGGCAACGCGGTGTACGGGCAGGGTGACTACGGTCGCGCGATTTCGATGCTGCGCCAGGCGGCGGGAGGAACGCGGTGAGCTCGCAGGGGGATTCACCGAGCGGCGCGCGTCCGGGGTTCGAAACGCTGTTCGTGAACAGCCGCGCCATGTCTCGGCGACTTCGCAAGGCGCGCATCGTGGTCATCGACGGACCGGATCGCGGCAAGTCGCTGGTGATGGAGAAGCCGCGCATCACCGTCGGACGATCGATGATCTGCGAACTCGTCCTCACCGATCGCTCGGTGTCGGGCTCGCACGTCGAGATCGAAGCGATCGAGTCGGGCTACGTCGTGCGCGATCTCGGAAGCACGAACGGTTGTTACCTCGGTGAAGTGAAACTCCGCGAAGCGGTCGTGCCGCTCGGCACTCGTTTGCGCGTGGGCACGAGCACCCTGCAGTTCGAACCGGCCGACGGCACCGTCGACGTGCCGCTCTCGCAGCAAGACCGGTTCTTCGACCTGGTGGGACGCTCGGTCGCGATGCGTCAGATCTTCGCGCAGCTCGAGAAGGTCGGACCGAGTGATCTCACCGTTTTGATCACCGGCGAGACCGGCACCGGAAAAGAACTCGTCGCGCGCGCGCTCCATCACGCGTCGCGTCGCGCCAAGGGCCCGCTCGTCGTGCAGGACTGCTCGGCGCTTCCGCAGAATCTGGTGGAGAGCACGCTCTTCGGGCACGAACGCGGCGCGTTCACCGGTGCGACCGAGCGGCACATCGGGAGCTTCGAACAAGCCAACGGCGGCACGCTCTTTCTCGACGAGGTCGGCGAGTTGCCGGTCGAGCAGCAAGCGAAGCTCTTGCGCGTGCTCGAGCAACGAGAGATCCGTCGCGTCGGCGGCGAGAAGACCATCGCGGTAGACGTGCGCGTCGTCGCGGCCACCAATCGCGATCTGCGCGTGATGGTGAGTCAGGGAACGTTTCGCGAGGATCTGTACTACCGGCTCGGCGTAGTGACCGTCGAACTGCCGCCGTTGCGTGCGCGCCGCGAAGACATTCCGCTCATCGCCTCGGCGATGCTCACGCAGTTCTGCGCGCGACAGCCGGAACTCGGACGGCGTGAGTTCGGCAAGGACGCACTCGATCGCCTCGCGACGCTGCCGTTCGCGGGCAACGTTCGCGAGTTGCGCAATCTCGTCGAATGTTCCGCGAGCCTCGCCGATGGCGTCGAGATCAGCATGAGCGACTTGATGCCCGCGTCGGTCACGCGCACCCCTCCCGCGGGGCTTCCGGCGATCAGCACCAAGGCCGCGCAGACCGTGCTCGCGGCGCAACAAGCGGGCGCCGTCGGTGACGAACTCACGCGCATCCCCTTCAAAGACGCGAAGGCGCGGGTGCTCGAGACGTTCGAGCCTGCGTATCTCCGTTCGATCCTCGCGCGCTTCGACGGCAACATCACGCGCGCCGCCAACGCCGCGGGGCTGACGCGTTATCACCTGCGCGAGCTGTGCAAACGCTACGGTCTTCGCAGCGTGGACAACGAGCCCGAGTGAAGATGCCGAACGGGTCGAGCATCGTTGCAGCGCGTCGTGCTTCAGCCGCGGATCGCGCGCGTTACGGTGCGCGCGAATGACGGGGCCGGGCGCATTTCCGACGATCGGTCGCTATGAACTCGTCGCACCCATCGCAGCGGGCGGCATGGGCTCGGTGGTCCTCGGGCGACTCGCAGCGGCGGGTGGATTCCAGCGCTTGTTCGCGCTGAAGTTCCTCCATCGCGAATACACCCGCGAGCAGGCGTTTCTCGCGATGTTCCTCGACGAGGCCCGCATCGCGGCACGGATCCATCACCCGAACGTGGTGAGCATCCAGGAAGTCGGCGAGACCGCCGAGCACGGTTACTTCCTCGTGATGGATTTCGTCGACGGCTTCCCGCTGGCCGACTTGATCCCGAAGCTGCGCGACCTTCCGCCGAACGACCGCTGGCGCATCATCGCGCGGATCTTCATCGACGCACTGAACGGCCTCGACGCCGCCCACACGCTCGCCGACGACGACGGCCGTCCGATGGAAGTCGTGCATCGCGACGTCTCGCCGCAGAACATTCTGGTGGGCGCCGACGGCATTACCCGCGTCACCGACTTCGGCATCGCGCGGGCGAAGTCGCGGCTCGTGAACACGGGACACGGCGAGGTGAAGGGGAAGTTCGGGTACATGTCGCCCGAGCAGGTGCGAACGCAG
>CBIHQZ010001087.1:0-2976 GCA_966212315.1 uncultured Myxococcales bacterium | reverse complement strand
ATGAAGACGGCCACCGGATGATCGGTCGTGACGGTCGATCCGGTGAGGTCCGCGTTGAACCCGCCGGTCTCGAGATTGAGCACGTCGAACGGCCCGAGCCGCACGGTGAACGGTTGTCCCGCATCGGCGCCCATCGGGATCGGTCCACCAGGAATCACACGCGCGGTCGGTGTGACCTGCACCGTCGTGCTCTCGGCCGTTCCGACGATGGTCATGAACGAGCGGAGGTGTTCGGAGAAATCGGTCTCGACGTTGTTCGTGTCGGCGATCGTCTGCGGCCACGTCAGTGCGATGTAGTCGCCCGAGAGCGAGTTCGTCGGCACGAGGAGCGACGCGTCGTTCGAGAACACCTGGTCGTTGCTGAGCGGGTTGAACTGATACGCGATCACCGGAATGTTCGCGGTGATGCGGTATGCCTGCGACGAGAGGCACGTGCCGGTCCCGGTGTTGAACGTCCCCGGCGCCGAGCAATCGACTTCGCGCGCGGGAAGCGTGAACACCTCGAGATCGCGCGGCGCGATGACCGCTGATGCCACCATCGACGGGCGCGGCGTCATTCCTTGCGGTGCGGTGTTCCATTCGATGCGAACGCGCGCGGTGTGATAGCGATCCGGGTTCGACACGACCACCGCGTACTGCTGCGACGCTGCGCTCTGCCCTGCGCCCGTAACGGCGTTGTCGAGATCGACCGCGTAGTACTCGCACCCGATGTTGGTGTTCTCGATCGAGCCGTCGTTGCAGAGAACAACGCAGCGTCCGTTACGGCACGCCTCGCCGTTGTCGAAGTTGCACTGATCGTTCGGCGTGCCGGGTCCGCCCGACGCGAAGTCGTTGAGCATCGGATCGGTGGCCCAGCCGCTTCCGTCGGACGCGCAACGCAACGCCGAGGTCTCGTCGGCCGAGCACGTGGTCGCATCGGGGCGGCACGGAAGGCACTGCGCGCGACGCAGATTCGGATCGGTGTTTCCGTTCTCGACGCACACGCTGCCGGTCGCGACGCAGTCGGTGTTCAGCACCTCGGTGAACTCGCCGGCGGTCGAGCACACCTGGCGGATGTCGTTGAAGCATCGTTCCTGCCCGGGAAGGCAATCGAGCCAGTCCGCGGGAGTCTCCACGGAGGCCTCGCGCCGCCGCACGTCGGGGCCGGCATCGGCCGTCATACGCGAGGGGCCGCACGAAGAGACGCCGGCGATCGTGACCGCGGCGAGCAAGGCGAAGGAGATGCGACGCACGATGTGGTCAGGCTACGGGAGGGCCGTTCGAGTGGCAATGCGATGCGCGGTCTGCGGCTTCTCACGGACCCGATGCGCACCCGGCCGGGCATCCGGTCGCGCCGGCAGCGGGGATTGGGCTCGGCGGCGTCATCAAGCGCGGGCAGCCGAAGTCGAACATGTCGAGAAGCGCGTCGGAGTTCGCATCGCGCTTCGTCAGCGCCGGCAGACCGTAGAGCAACTCGATGAGGCGCGTGATGCTCGTGTGACTGTGCGCGACGTGCGAGACGTGTCCCGGAATCGCATAGGGCGAGAGCACCGCGATCGGGACGCGGATCCCGAGGTTGTCGTACGCGGCTTCGGTCGTCGCCGTCGTAGCCACGCACGCGCGCGGCGGTGGCACGTGATCGAAGAAGCCGCCCGCTTCGTCGTACGTGAAGATCATCGCGATGTGTGGCCAGCTCGGGCTCGCGAGAACGTTCTGCACCACGGTGCGCGTCGCTGCCTCACCGCGGTTGATGTCCGCGGTCGGATGTTCGTCGGCGGGCTGGTCGATGATCGACAACTGCGGCAATGACGCGCCGGTCGGATCGGCGAGTGCCGCGTAGAACTCGGCGAGGCCCGGGTCCGGATGCAAGTGCGCCATCTGCGGGCCGGTGTTCGCGCCGAGGTCGTTGTAGAGCGGCGCGCTGCGATCGTAGAAGTTCACCCAGTTCACTCGCGCGTTGCTGAGCGACGTGAAGATCGATCCGCCTACGGTGCCGGCCGCGTGCCAGAGAAAATGCCGGTTGTGCCCGGTGTCGCCGAGTGCCGAACAGAAGTAGCGATCGCTCGTCGAGAACGACGTCATCAGCCACGTGTAGAAAGGGTGATCGTCGTCGGTGTAGTAGCCGAACGCGGTCATGCCGTCGGTGCGGATGAAGCCGTCCATCGCGCCGTTGTTCCACTCGCTCACGATCTGGCCCATGCCGTGCGGCGGATCGCAGGCGCATCCGGAGCTGTAGTGGAACGGCCGCACCTGCATGCCGCTCGCGTTCGGATTGGTGAATGTCGGCGGCACGCCTTCGATGCCGTGGCCGGTGAAGCCGAAGTAGTGATCGAGCGAGCGATTCTCGTGCAGGAGGATGATCAGATGCTGAATCGCGCCGCGTGCGGCGGTGATGTCGCCGAGCGTGTCGGCTGCGAGTGCACCCGCGGCGTAGGTGCATGCGGTGCGTTCGGCAGCGTGCATGTCGACGTACGGACGGCATGCGCTGCCCGAGTCGCTGCGCGGAACGTCGGTCGGCATCGACGCGTCGGTGAGAGCGCTATCGGTAGCGCCGCTGTCGAATGGCGCTACGTCGACGACATCGGCGGAACTGTCGAACGGGTTGTTGCCATCGACGATGCGCGCGTCGCCGTTCGCGGCGCCGTCGGTGCGCGCCGATGTGTCGGATGCACCGTCGCGCGCTGCGTCGGATGCGCCGGTGGGCGTGCCGCACGAAGCGCAGGCGGCAAGTCCAAATGCGAGAGCAATTCGGGAACGCATCAAGGTCGTCCTTTCGAAGCGGGGCGATGCGCATCGCGGTTGGCGCGCGTTGTTACCTTCTGCGTCTCTCGCGCGAAGCTCAAGCGTCGATATCGCTCGCGCCCGTGCACCGCGTCTCGCGACGATCGCAACAAGCAACCGCACGGCGCGATCCACGTGCGCCCGGTCATTGGCTGACGCTCATGTCGTTACGCTGGCTCGCGAGGTCCCTACCATCGCGCCCGGCGAGTGGCCCTC
>CBIHQZ010001086.1:0-2977 GCA_966212315.1 uncultured Myxococcales bacterium | reverse complement strand
CATCACGCCACCATCATTCCAGCCCCACTTTCGACGACGCCTGCACGCGGCGCGATTCGCAGTGGCGTCGGAGGGAGAGGGGCGCGCGGAGCGGGGGTGAGGTCTCCGCTCCCTCACCCGCGCGTGCGCCGCAGGATGTAGCGCAGCCCGCCCACGCGGAACCAACGATACCCGTACGCCTCGAGTTCGATCACGTGCCGTCCGCGCGCGTCGCCGTCGCTGTGCTGATCGGCAAGGAGGTTCACCAGTTTGCGCCCCTCGCCTCCGCCTACTTCGAGTCGCACGTGCTGCGGGCTGTTCGAGAAATTGTGGAGCGCGACCATCGCGTTGCCGCACCAGTCGTAGCGCATCGCCAGCACCGACGGCGTGCCGGTGCCGAGCACCTTCCAGTCGCCCCATCCGAACTCGGGGCATTCCTTGCGCGTGCGAATGATTCGCTCCGTCCAGTTGAGCAGCGAGTTCGGATCGCGCTTCTGCATTGCGACGTTCACGCGCTCGTAGCCGTAGAGCCCGCCCGAGATCACCGGGAGCACCGGTTTGTCGCTCTCGCTGAAGCCGCCGTTGATCTCCGTCGACCACTGCATCGGCGTGCGCGCGCAGTCGCGTTCTTTCAGCTTCAGATCGTCGCCCATCCCGATCTCGTCGCCGTAACGGATCACCGGCGTGCCCGGGAGCGTGTAGAGGAGGCTGTTGGCCATCTCGAGTCGCCGGCGATCGTTCTCCAGCATCGGTGCGAAGCGACGACGAATGCCGCGATCGTAGAGCTGCATCCGCTTGTCGGGGCCGAACGCGCGGAAGACTTCTTCGCGTTGCGCCTTGGTGAGCCGGCCGAGATCGAGTTCGTCGTTGTTGCGCAGGAAGTGTCCCCACTGCGCATGCGTTGGCGTGCGGCGCGTGGCTGTCAGGGCCTTCGCCAGCGGCTTCACGTCGCTCGAAGCGAGCGCGTAGAACACGTTCTGGTTGACCATGAAGTTGAACATCATCTGCATGCGCTCGCCGACGTTGCCGAAGTAGTGCTGGTCTTCGTCGGGGAGCACGTTCGCTTCGCCGAGAAGAATCGCGTCGCCCGAGCGCCACTGCAGAAAGCTCCGCATGTCCTGCAGCATTTCGAAGCGCTGGTTGTGACGTCGATGCGCGCCTTTGTTCTGGATGGTGAACGGCACCGCATCGATGCGGAAACCCGACACGCCGAGTTCGAGCCAGAACCCCATGATGCGGCGGATCTCGGCCTGTACGTCGGGGTTCTCGGTGTTGAGGTCGGGTTGGAAGTCGTAGAACCGGTGGAAGTAATACGCGCGCGCCTCGCGGTCGTAGGTCCACGTGGTCTTCTGCACGCCGGGGAACACCATCCCCTTGTCGAAGTCCTTCGGCTTCTGTTTCGACCACACGTACCAGTCGCGGTACCGGCTCTTCGGATCGCGCCGCGCGGCCTTGAACCACGGATGCTGGTCCGAGGTGTGGTTCACCACGAGGTCGATGATCACGCGGATGCCGCGCTGCTTCGCTTGATTCGCGAACTCGACGAAGTCACCGAGCGTCCCGTGCTTCGGATCGACGCTGTAGTAGTCGCTGATGTCGTAGCCGTTGTCGCGATTCGGCCCGGTCTGGAACGGAAGGAGCCAGATGCACGTGATGCCGAGACCGGCGAGGTAGTCGAGTCGGCGTGTGAGTCCGTCGAAGTCGCCGACACCGTTGCGGTCGGTGTCCATGAACTGGCCGACGTCGATGCAGTAGACGACGGCGTTCTTGTACCAGAGGTCTTCGATCACGCGGGGTGTCCTTCCGACCACGCGCCCGCGGTGTGTCGCGCGCGTGGGATGGAGATGGTGCTCGCGTGGATGGGTCGCGCGCGTCGCGTGCGCCCGCTTGGTGATCGACGGCATCGCGCTCGTCGCGAAGACGAGAATCGATATCGTTTTCACACCGTGATTTCAGCGGTTTCGACACTCCCGCGTGGCGCAACTCGTGGCATGTGGTCGGCATGGCGAAGCGACCGAAGAGCCACTCCGAGATCCATCGCAGCAACCGCGCCACGTGGCTGCGAGCGGCCGTCCTCGGTGCTGATGACGGCATCGTGTCGACCGCGAGCTAGATGATCGGCGTCGCAGCGTCGGCGTCGTCGCGGCACGCGGTGCTGATCGCGGGCGTCGCGGGGCTGGTGGCAGGTGCGCTCTCGATGGCCGCGGGCGAATACGTGTCGGTGAGTTCGCAACGCGATGCCGAGGAAGCCGACATCGATGTGGAGAAGCGCGAACTCTCCGCATCACCGGCAGAAGAACTCGAGGAACTCACCCTGCTCTACCGCGCGCGCGGGCTCGACGAATCACTGGCGCGACAGGTGGCGGAACAACTCTCGGCGAAAGACCGGCTCGGTGCGCACCTTCGCGACGAACTCGGTCTCGATCACGATGCGCTCTCGCGTCCGTGGCAGGCGGCGATGGTCTCCGCCGCGAGTTTCGCGTCGCTCGCGCTCGTGCCCATCGTCGCGGCCGCGCTCGCACCCGATCGATGGCGCATCGCGCTGGTCGCGGCGTGCAGTCTGGTGAGCCTCGCGGCACTCGGCGCCTTCGGCGGCAAACTCGGAGGTGCGTCGTGGATGCGCGCGGCGATGCGCGTGGTGCTGGGCGGGGGATTCGCGATGCTGGCCACTGCGGCCATCGGCCACTTGTTCGGCGTGGCGGCCGGATGAACTTCAGCGCTGCGCGGCGGGAGCGCCCGGTGCGCGGATGATGGTCGGACCGACGCGGCCCTCGATCGCGGTACGAAGCTCGGTGCGCATGCCGATCATGAATCCGAGTTCCGCGACGACGAAGAGCGGACCGACGAGGAGCCCGACGAGATCGTCGACGAAGGCCGGCTTGCGACCTTCCCAGAAGTGACCGACGAACTGGATCACCCAGCCGACGACGAAGAGCCCGACACCGGTGCCGACCCACGCGCCGGTGGACATCGCCGCGAACGAGTTGCCGCCCCAGAG
>CBIHQZ010001085.1:0-2979 GCA_966212315.1 uncultured Myxococcales bacterium | reverse complement strand
GTCGCGATCGCAATGGACGTTTCGCCACGCGCGCTGCCCCAGCCGCCATCGGTGTTCTGCGCCGCGAGCAACTGCCGCGAGAGCGATTGCAACGCGCTCTCGCTTCGCGAAGCACCCGCGTTCACGAGCCCGACGCTCGCGTAGCTCATCGCTTCGACGCCCGCGGCCGCGTTCTGCGCGAGACCTTCCGCTTGCGCATGAACGTACGCTTCTGCGCGCCGCATCGGCGCGAGCCATCGATCGTCGGCGGTGCGGTCGTAGGCAGCGCGCCAGGTCTCGAGTGCTTGCGTCGTGGTCTGGATCGCGCCGATCGCGACCGGGCCGTTCGTGTAATCACCGACGTGCCCATCGGGCTGCTGCAGTTCGAGCAATTCTTCCGCGACGTGCTCCATCTCGCGGCGCACGCGGCCGTCGACGTAGCGATCGTAGTGCGCGAATGCCGACCCACCGAAGGCCTTCGATGGCTCGGGCAACGAACCGCCCGTATACGAGAGCCCGTGATCGCCGTGCGCGCCGCCGGGCAGATCGAGCATCCCGCGCAGGACGGTATCGAGATCGTGTTGCGACACGTCGTACTGATTGTGCCGGCCGACGGTCAGCGCTTCGAGGGTTACGGCCTGCACGTGACAGCCGTAGCAGTTGTGTTGCTCCTGCCATTGCACCGCGTTGTGCGCGACGAACGACAACCCACGCTGCGCGGCGGCGCGTGTGTGCGAGTCGGTGCGTTCGGGCGTCGACGCTGTCGGCGATGCGGTGTTCGTGGCGGTGGTCGCATGACACGAGGCGTTCGCGACGCGGGACGGGAGTCGGCCGCTGCCATGCGTGAGTGAATTGCCTGTCGGTGGAACGGGGCTGGGCGGATCCGCGTGCGCGCGTCCGATGGTGACGAGCGAGCCGGCGGCGGAACATGCCACCAGCGAAAGGACGACGAATGCGCGGCGCGTTTCGCGCGCGCGACCGAGCGACGACATCGGAACACCTCCATGGCGGCGCGCCACGAGGGCGACCGAGCGATGTGAAGGCGTCGGACGGATGGCTCTGCGAATCGATCTACGGAAAGTTCGCCGGTTGGCGAGAGAGCGGATGAAGCAGACGGACTCGACCATGCCGCCAGCAGGCCGTTCGATGGATCGAGTCGCCTGGACCTCGCGCCCGCAGCGCCTACCGATATCCCTTCGCCTGCAGGAAAAACAGCTCCGCGTAACGTCCGCCGCGCTGGATGAGCTGCTCGTGCGATCCCTGTTCGAGGATCTTCCCGTCGGCGAGCACCGCGATGATGTCGGCCATTCGCACCGTCGAGAATCGATGCGAAATGAGCACCGCGGTGCGATCGGCTGCGAGCGCCTGGAACCGCTCGAAGATGCGCGCTTCGGCCGCCGCATCGATGGACGCGGTCGGCTCGTCGAGAATCAGGATGTCCGCGCCCGTGCGCATGAACGCACGCGACAACGCGATCTTCTGCCATTGACCGACCGATAGATCCTGGCCGTCGTCGAACCACTTCCCCAATTGCGTGTCGTACTTCTTCGGCAACTGATCGATGAAGTCGGATGCCGTTCCGCGTTCGGCCGCTTCACGCCAGCGCGACTCGTCGCCGATCGCGGCGATGTCACCGACGCCGATGTTTTCGCCGACGGTGAACTGATACCGAACGAAGTCCTGGAAGATGACGCCGACACGGCGGCGGAGCGCGTCGCGGTTCCAGCTGTTCACGTCCGCCCCGTCGAGCAGGATGCGGCCGCTGGTCGGGCTGTAGAGCCGCGTGAGGAGCTTGATGAGCGTGGTCTTCCCCGCGCCGTTCTCGCCGACGAGCGCGAGCTTCCGCCCCGCGGGGAGATGCAATGAAACGTCGGTGAGCACCGCCCGATCGGAGCCCTCGTATGCGAACGAGACGTTCTCGAATCGAATGCCGTCGCCGGGGGTGGGGCCGACGGTGACGCCCTCGATCGTCGCGTCCTCCGAACGCTGCTCGAGCAGTTCGTAGAGCGCGCCGAGATACAGATGGTTCTCGTAGAGCCCGCCGACCGCGAAGAGCAGTTGCGACAGCTCGGCCTGACCGCGCGAGAAGATCATCGCGTACATCCCGAGGTCGCCGACGGTGATCAATCGCCGCATCGCCTTGAGCGCGATCCAACCGTACGAGCCGTAGTACGCGGCAGTGCCAAGCGCACCGAGCCCGAAGCCCCACACGCTGCGGCGAATCGTGAGGTCGCGGTCTTCCTTCCAGAACTTGGTGAAGAACCCGCGGTAGCGATCGAGCAGCAACGGGCCGAGTCCGAAGAGCTTCACTTCCTTGGCAAAGTCCGAGCGAGTGAGAACGCTCTCGACGTAGTTCTGTTTGCGCGATTCCTGCGAGCGCCAGTGGAACAGTCGAAACGCATCGGCGCGAAAGCGGGTGGTGACGATGAACTGCGCCACCGACGCGAACGTGATCACCAGCACCATCGGCGCGGAAACGGACCAGAGAATCGCGCCGTACGCGACCAGCGTCACGGTGGACTCGATCGCGATGAACACGCCGCGCACCATGTCGAGCGGTACGTACGATGCGCCGCCGCGCGCGCGGTCGATGCGGTCCTGGATGGCGGGCTTCTCGAAGTCGGCGAGGCTGAGGGTCAGCGCCTTCTCGAGGATCTTCTCGTTCACGACCTGACCGAGGCGCACGCGCAGCAACGCGAACACCACTTCGTTGCAGCGTCCGACCAGTGAACTCACGACGACGGCCGCGAACTCGAAGGCGATCCATCGCAACACCTGCGCTCGGTCGGCGGCGCTGCCGGATGCGATCGCGCGCGTCACGCCGTCGAGAATGCGTTTGGCGAACACGACGTGCGCGCCGGCCGTGAGCCCGCCGAGGATCGTGAGCACGACCTGTGCGATCGAGAGGACGCGGCTCGTCTGCCAGAGCAGGACGAACGACCGCGCGATCGAGCGGCGAATCTCGCGCACGTGGCGCGGGAGTTCACGAATGCGGAATGG
>CBIHQZ010001084.1:0-2980 GCA_966212315.1 uncultured Myxococcales bacterium | reverse complement strand
ATCGCCCGAGCGAAGGACCTTCTTGCGACCCTTCACCACCGGCTGCCCGTTCACGGTCGTGCCGTTGGTACTCGCCTCGTCGACGACGTCGAGGTTGCCCGCCTCGAGTCGGATCACGCAGTGCGTGTCGCTCACCGCGCGCGACGGCAGACGCACGTCTGCGTGTGCACCGCGACCTACGACGATGCGGGGCTGATCGAGCGTGAGCGATTGCGCGGCGACCGCGGTGCGCTCGTGTTTCGCCGACGCAGCGGCCGTCACGACGAGGGTGACCGACACGCGTCGACCCGTACTTGGCGCACACGACGCGGTCAACAAATGCGCGAGCGCGAAATCGTGTTGCCGAAAAGTTGGTGTGCGACTCGCGGGCAGGGCATTGGCGAGTTGCGCGAGGCGGCGTTTCGTCTCGGCGAGGCGTCGTAGGCGACGCACAGCAAGGTGATAGGGAGGTCGAGGATGGGTTCGAGCGCACAGGCCGAACGACGACACGTACCGCGTCGTCCGTTTCGCGGAACGGTCGAGCTCGCGATGCCGGAGGACGCGGAAGCGTACGAAGCGGACGGCGTCGATTTGAGCATTGGCGGCATGTCGCTTCGCACGTCGTTGCTTCCTGATCGTGGGAGCGAGCTGGCGTGTCGATTCAAACTCGAGGACGGCCGACGCGTGCATGCACGCGGCGAAGTCGTGTGGGCGCAGGACGCGGGGAGCGATGCCGGTGAGTTCGGTCTGCGCTTCACCGAGCTGAGCGACACCGACGAAGACGCGATCCGCGGAACCTTCGAAGCGGAAGCTGCAGCGGATGACGCCGCCGAGGAAGCACCGCGTGAGCCGGCGAAAGCACGACTTCACATTCCGGGGATGTCTGCGCCGCTACGCGCTCGCATTCGTACCGAGATGGACGACGCGATCGTGCTCGGCTCGGACCTGTCGTTCCTGAAGCTCGGCGAAGTGATCGAACTCGAGCGCTCCGAAGGGAAGCGTGAGCGCGGCCGCATCGAAGACGTGACGATCGAAGTCGACGACGAGACGCGCATCGCGCGCTTGATGCTGACGGTGGCGGTGACGTCGACCGGCAAGACCGCGCGCTATGGTGCGGTGAGCGCGCCGGCCGCGGCCGCTGCGCTCGCGCCGACGGTCGCGCCAGTCGCGAAGGTGACCACCGGTCCGAATGCGACGGCGATGCTCTCGCCTGCCCCGGATGCCGAGGTCGACGCGCACCACGACGAGGACGAAGACTCGATCGCGCACGACGACACCCTCGCTGTGCGAGCGCACGATCGCGACGACGAGGAGTCCCAGGTTGCGGAGGACGACGAGGAAGCGCCGGCCGAGGAAATCGCGGCTCGCGGTATCGCCCGCACACCGCCCGCGTGGCTTGTGGCGACGATGGCAACGCTGCGCGCGTTTTCGCGATCGATCTCGACCAAGGCCGGTCCGGCCATCGGGTCGCTCCTGAAGACCCTCGCCGCGTACCTCACGTTGGCGGTCGCGAAGATCCGCTCGCGTGTGCAGGGCACGCCGATGGAAGTCGAAGCGCCCCGCACTGTCTCGGGACGTCGTCCGCAGGTCGCGCCGAAGACCCGGGTCGAACCGGAAGTGGCAACTACGCCGCGCAAGAAGCTCGGACTCTATGTGCTCGCAGGCGCGGGTCTCGTGGCGATCGTGTTCGCGGTGGCGACGTCGGGCAAGAGCCCGCGCGCCCGCACCCCGCGTCCGCAGGTGGCGATCGCGCCGGCTGCCGAAGCAGCGCCAGATCCTGCCGCGACGCCGGGGCAGGGAACGCCCGAGGCGGTCGATCCGAATGCACAGGCCGCCGGTGATGGCGCGCTCGCGGCCGGTGAACCTGCACCGGGATCGAACACCCCCGTTGTTCCGTCTGCAGCGGTAGCAGGGCAGAACTTCGATGGGCCCGATGACATGACCGCACGGCCTCGTGCCGCACGCCGCAGCACAGCGCCGATCGATCTCGCAGCGGCCGCCCATTCGCGGATGGCGAACACGATCGCCGACCGTCCGTCGATTCGCGGCGCATCATCGAGTCCGCAGCGTGTCGTTGCAGCGCCCGCCGCAGCCGCACCGGTGCACACCGCGTCGACCGCCGTCGCGACCGTCCTCGGCTCGCCGGCAGTTCGCACCGGCACCGTGCTCCGCATGCGTGTCGACGGACCACTCGCAGGCATCGCGGGTGGTGTCGGCGCCGGCAACACGATCGTGATCCGCATGCCCGGTCATCGCTCGCTCGATCTTGCCGCGCCGCTTGTCCGCCAGGATGCGCGACTGGTGAACGCCGGGGTTTACAACCGTACGAGCGGTGCCGAACTGACGCTGCGCTTCCGCGATGCAGTGCCGGCGTTCCAGGCCCGCGCTCGCGGGAACACGCTCGAAATCGTTCTCGCGCCGACGGCGGTTCGTACTGCCACTCGCACCGCGCCGACCGTCGCCGCCCACCGTCGCTGAACCCCCCGCTCGTGAGCGCGTATCCCCTCGAGGGACGCGCGCTCTTCGTTCGCTGAATTCCGCCACAGAACTGCTACCAATCGCCGCGTGCCGCCCTCCGCGGAATCGACGATCGACGTTGCTCGTTGGAACGTCGCCGATCTGGCGGCGACGTTCCGCGATGCAAGACCGTTCCCGTACGTGGTGATCGACAACCTTGTCGACGCGCTCTCGATGGAGCAACTCGTGCGCGCGTACGCCGACGAGCCTGCGACCCACATCCATGACGAGATCTTCGAGATGATGGCGTCGGGCGCATCGTTCGAAGAGCCGGTGCTCGGCGCGTTCCGCGAAGCGTTTTCAGCGCCTCCTGTGCTCGCGGCGATCTCGAGCATCACGGGCACGACAATCACGCGCGTGTCGATGCGCGCGCAGGCGTTCTTCGCCGGGCACTATCTTCTCCCCCACACGGATCACCAACGCGATGTCGGACGCGCAGTGGCGTACGCGTTCTATCTCGACACCCCGGGGACGGTGACCGGCG
>CBIHQZ010001083.1:0-2980 GCA_966212315.1 uncultured Myxococcales bacterium | reverse complement strand
GGCGCACGGTTCGGCGAGTACGCCCGAGGTGATTTCGAAGCGGTGGTTCAGGCGCGCGTCCTGCCCGATCGCGAAGAGTGAGCGCACTGCTCCGGCTTTCGGGTCGTCGCATCCCCACACCACGCGATCGATGCGCGCGTTGACGAGCGCGCCGGCGCACATCGGGCATGGCTCGAGCGTGACGTACGCGGTCATCCCGGTGAGTCGCCAGGTCGACTTGTCCATCGAGGCCCATCGCAGCGCGAGCATCTCGGCGTGCCCGGTCGGGTCTTGCAGCGTCTCGCGGAGATTGTGCGCGCGCGAGACGAGCTGGCCTGCGCTGTCGACCAGCACGCAGCCCACCGGCACTTCGCCGCGCGATGCCGCGACCTTCGCCTCGTCGAGCGCGAGTTGCATCCAGTACTCGTCGTCGCGCACGGCGTCGCTCATCGCCGCTTCACGTCGTGGGTCGTCGCGATCGCACCGTCCTCGGACGCTCCGCGCTTGATGTTGTAGACACCCTTGCCGTCGGCGACGGTCGCGTCGGGCGCGCTCGCGTGAAATGCGCGCACCGTCACGACGCCGACGCGATTGCCTGCGCGCACGACGCGGGCTTCGGCGATGAGCGCTTCGGCGCGACCCGGGCGGAGATAATCGACGCGCAGATCGATGGTCGACACGCGGTCGTGACGATTGATCGTGGTCCACACCGCGGCGCCGCCTGCGGTGTCGATGAGCGTCGAGATCAGACCGCCATGCAGCGCAGGACGCGCCGAGTCGCCGATGAAGTCGTCGCGAAACGGAATGCGAAGCTGCGCGAAGCCGTGCTCGATGCGGTCGACTTCCATGCCGAGAAACGCGTTGAAGGGAATCCGCGTGGTCATCAACTCGCGCACGAACGACAGCATCTCGGCAGGACTTTTCATGGGCTCTGAAAGCGCGCGGAGCATAGGTCACGGGCGCGTGAACCGGAACGAGTTCGATGGAGGAACGCCGCGCGGGTGAGCGCGCAGTGCGGAGGTTGCGACCGCTGGGGCGCCGCGGGAGAGTGTCCGCATTGCGTCGGAGTCGCTCGCTACGCGGAGTGCATCGATGACGAAAATATTCTTGGGACTCTCGGTGTTGATGTCCGGTGCGGTTTCGCCCACGCGTGCGGCACCGCGGGCGAGTGAGCGCGCACACGACGCGCGCATGGCGCCGATGCCCGAGCAGCAGGGAATCTGTTGCTGTCAGACGTTCGCGTCGGGGTGGCGGCACGCGTGGATGGCGCCGAACGCGTGCGCGCAGGCGCGCGGGAGCTGCGTGTCGCCGGATCATTGCGGGTGAGGGCTGCGGCGGGCGCTCGATTCGCGACCGTGCCTTTGCGGGTGCATTGCTAGCGCGTCGCCGCGACATCGAGTACTCACGCGCGCATCCCTATGCGTCACGCACGTATCGCACTCGCGACACTCACCACACTCGCCGTCGGGCTCGTTGCAACGCCGTTCGCGAACGCGCAGCACGCAGACGCGCCGCGTGCGCGACTCATCGGCCGCTGGGAGATGACGGAAGAGTACGGCGGCCGCGGTTGCTCGAACGTCGATTGCCTCGGGCCGGTGCCGGCCGGGCATCGCACCACCATCGAATTCGCGAACGCCGGGTACACCCGCACGAACCCCGGTGGAATGCCGCCGGCGCAAGGATCGTGGACGATCGCTGCGGGGCGCGGCGGTGCGTTCGTACTGCGCATGACGTGGGTGATCGCGGGCCGTCCGCGGCCGACGGATCCACAGGACGTGGTCTTCCGCGACGCGAACACGATCGAAGTGCGCAACGCGGCGAACCATCACGGCGGCGTGTACCACCGGCTGTAGAACACACCGCGCGCGCGCCGAGTGCAGTCGCGAGGCCCGAGCGATCCCGGCGGTTCCGCTCGCTCGGGGACGTCGCGCGCGACGCAGTTCGTCCCGCGCGTGCGCCAGCCACGCCGATCAGCGACGCCTCGCGGGCTTCTTCTTCGGCGCGCGATCCGCGACCTGCGTTCGTCCGAGGCGACGATTGATTTCGGGACGTATTCCCTTCGCGTCCTCGAAACGATCGATGACCGCATCGAGGATCCGATCGATCTCCGGTTCGCGCGTGCGCCATTCGGCATAGTTCGCGGGCGTGAACATCGCGAACTCGTCCAATCCGAATTCCTCCTGCCAACGCCGCCGCCGCCAGATGTTCTCGTACCAATGGGCCGCACGCTGCTCGAAGCTCCAACGCGAATATTCGTCACGCCAGAACGTCTCGATCTGCTGCTCGCGCGAGCCGTGCGCGAGGTAGTGCGCGATGAGGTCTTCATTGGCTCCGGCGGGTCGCAGCGCGTTCGCGTAGCGCCGAGTCAACTCCGCGCCGGTGCGGAGATCGGTGAGCACTTCGTCGACGTGCTCCACGCCCGTGCGCATGTCGATCGCGTGGCGACTCGCGAGGCGAAAACCGTGGGTTTCGTCGATGCGCACCTTCTCGTCCCGCGGAATCTCCGCGGCGCGCTGCTCGCGCGGAACGATCGCGCCCGTGCGTGGGTCGACGAGCGTGACGTGCAGGAACGCCTCTTCGCTGAGTCCGACGTGTTCGATCACTTCGTAGCCGGTCGCGCTGTCGACGAACGTGCGGGTCACCCGATGGCCCGGCGGCAGAACGACCCGCGCTTCGATCGGCGATCTCACTCCGACGGACACGGGCTTCACGCTACCACGCGTGCTTCGACGCGCGCGGAGGCTCCGCTCGGTTCGGTACTCCCTCGCCCCGAGATACTTCGCAGCCGCCGTCGCGACGGGGATGCGGACGAGATCGGGCCAGGCTTGTCGCGCACGGGGACGAAGTCTGCGACGGCGGTTGCGGCAGAGACGTCGTCGGTTCCGGCGGATGACGCGCGAAGGGGCGATGATGACGCGCCGGCGATATGAGAAAGTGCCGCCGATGCCCGTCCCGAATACGGCGATGCGGCGAAGGAGTACCACCGTCCAATGAAACGAAA
>CBIHQZ010001082.1:0-2986 GCA_966212315.1 uncultured Myxococcales bacterium | reverse complement strand
TGGTGTGGTCGCTCGCGAGCCGTTCGGCAGTGCCGGAGGCCATGCGCGCGATGGGTCGCTGAGTCGGTTCGATCGCAAGCGAGACGCGGTCACATGGACACGCCGTCACGCGGAAGACAGACTCGTCGACGCATGGGGAGCGCTCGACGCTACGAACGGTCCGATGCGGTGCGGGTGGAGCGCTCGCGCTGGCTCGCTGCCGCGCCGTTCGCGGGACTGATTCCCCTGATCGCGTATCTCGCGCTCGACACGCGCAACATGCCCGACTGGATCGGCCTGCTCCTCGGCATCGCGGCGATCGTCACGCCGATCGTCGCCGTTCTCACCGCGGCGACTCGCGCGAAGCCGCGCCTCCATCGTGGCGCGGTGCAGGTGGACGAAGCGGGGGTGCACTGGAACGGCGAACTTCGCTGGGCGCGCGCCGCGATCGCCACCGGGCTCTTCGTGCCTGCCACGCCGTTCGGTCCGGTCGTGCGCCTTGCGAATCCGGCGCGGATGTTCTCGATCGATCTGATCGTGCAAGACGAAGCCGACGGACGCGCGCTGTTGGAAGCACTCGATCTGGGCGCTTCGCAACGCACCGCGCATTTCACCGCGCATCCGAACGTGAGCGGCGTGGCGGCGGGCGCCGGGCTGATGATGATCGGAATCTTCGGCGCGTTCCTGGCGCTGCGTGTGTTGATGCATGGCGCCGGGACGTTCGTCGCGTGGCTCACTGCGCTGGCGTCGATTGCGATTCCCTATGTGCCGCTCGCGCTCGCGGTCGCGCCGATGCGCATCACGGTCGGTGTCGACGGCGTGCTGTTGCGGCGCCTCGGTGGCGAACGATTCGTGCCGTACCGCGAAGTCGAGCGAGTCGAAGGATACGACCAGGGCGTGGTGCTGGTGATGCGCGACGGTCGATCGGTGCGTTTGCGCGTGGGACCGATCGAAACGCGGGTCGCGACGATTCGCGACGAGCAGATGGCGCAACGGGATGCACTGCTCGCGCGGCTCCGCGATGCGATGCGTGCCGCCGACGATGGCGACACGAGCGTGGGATCGGCGCGCGCCCTCGAGCGCGGCGGCCGCAGCGTGCGCGAGTGGATGGAGCACTTGCGCGCACTGGCGCATCGGCAAGAGGGCGGGATGCGCGTGGCGCCGGTGTTGCGCACGCACTTGTGGGCGCTGCTCTCGGATCCGAACGCGGCGGCGAGCGATCGCGCGGGCGCGGCGGTGGCGCTCGCACGCGGAGGCGAAGAGGGCGGGACGAACGAGCGATTGCGTGTCGTCGCGGGCGCGGTGGCCGAGCCTCGATTGCGAGTGGTGATCGAAGCGGTCGCGACGGGCAGCGAGGCGAAGATCGAGAAAGCCCTCGAAGCACTGGAAGCCGATGCCGGGACGATGAGCCGACGCGCGGAGGAGTGAATCCGCGCGCGCGCGAATGCTTTACAGCGTTGCGACTGCACCGCCACTATCGCGCCGGCCGGATCACGCGTTTCTTCGCGACGACTTGCACCGAGGCATCCCTTTGAATCGAACTGCTCCCTTGGCGTCGATCGCGCTCGCGATCGCTACTTCGTTTGCGACTGTCATTCTCGGCGGGTGCTCTCCGCCCGTCGTCAGCGGCGATGCTTCGGTGCGGCGCGACGTCGGCGTGCGCGATGCGAATCAGACACAGTGCGTATCCGACATCGACTGCAGCGACGGCGTGTACTGCAACGGCAGTGAACGCTGCATGCCGGGAGCGGCAGGCGCGACCGCGTTCGGTTGCATCGCACCTTCGACCGCGACGCCGTGTCTCGCCGGACAGCAATGCATCGAGGGACTCGCGCGCTGCCTCACGCAGTGCAGCGAAACGGGCGATGCCGACGGCGATGGTCATCGTGCCGCCGAATGCGGTGGCGACGATTGCGACGACGCCGATCGCGCGAGATTTCCCGGCAACGCCGAAGTGTGCGACCCGTTCCACGACGAGGACTGCGAACTCAGCACCGTGGGAGCGAGTGACATCGATGGCGACGGCGTCGTGAGCCGCGCGTGCTGCAACATCGTGCTCGGAAATCCGCCGGTGTGTGGGCTCGATTGCGACGACGCGACACGCAACGTGAACCCGCAGGCGCCCGAGGTGTGCAACGGCGTCGACGACAACTGCAACGGCGTGATCGACGAGGGGCTCCCGCTCCAGACGTACTACCCCGATTGCGACGGCGACATGTTCGGCGCTGCCGGGAGCACCGGGATGACGGCGTGCTCGCCGCCGACCGCCGCACCGACCTGCGCGATGCCGCGCGCCGGCGCTTCGTGGGCGCCGAATCAACGCGACTGCGACGACACCGACGACGGCCGCCATCCGGGCGTTCTCGAGCTGTGCGACAACTTCGACAACAACTGCGACGGCGCCGTCGACGAAGACCCTGCTTCCTCGCGCAGCTGCGGCGTCGCCGCGAACGGTCGCGCGCAGTGCACCGCGGGACGATGCACCGTGGTCATGTGCAACGCTGGCTTCGGTGACTGCGATGGCAACGCGAGCAACGGATGCGAAGTCGATCTACGCATCACGCGCGATCATTGCGGCAGCTGCGCGATCGATTGCGGCAGCAACATGTTCGGCGGCGGTCGCGCGTGCATGGCGGGAGGCTGCGTCGATGTGCCTTGCCCGAGCGGCTATCACTTCTGCGGCGGGCGTTGTCAGCCGTTCGAGTCGGTCAACGCATGCGGCATGTTCTCGTGCGCGCCGTGCCCGGTTCCGTCGCACGGGCAGGCGATCTGCACCGGCTCCTGCGGCGTGACGTGTGATCCCGGATACATCGCGTACGGATCGACGTGTGTTCCGGCGCCGCGCCTCGTCGGTCCGACCAGCGGCAGCGTGGTTCATTCGACCATTCCCACGCTGACCTTCGATGTACCCATCCCGGTGACGAGCGTCGAGATCGAATTCTGCCGCGATCGCGCCTGCACGATGCGCATCGGCTCGCTCCAGACCGTTCCGACGATGCCGGATCTC
>CBIHQZ010001081.1:0-2993 GCA_966212315.1 uncultured Myxococcales bacterium | reverse complement strand
GTGATGACCACCCGCGCGTCAGTGACCCTTCAAACGCGTGACGCCGGGGTGCGACGCATCGCCCGGCTCGTGGCGCGGGTTCGCGGTCTTGAATTCGCCGTGCTGGCTCGGGATGCTCATCAACTTCGCTTTGTCGTAGATGAACGAACCGCGGTTATCGAGCGCGGTCATGTGCATCCCGGTGTCCATGCGGATCGCGTCGCACGGGCACGCTTCCACGCAGTAGCCGCAGAAGATGCAGCGCAGTTCGTCGATCACGAACTCCACCGGATAGCGCTCGTACCCGCGGCGCGGATCGCCCTCGGCGTACTCGCCCGGCTTGATGTAGATGCACTGCGCAGGGCACGCGGTGGAGCACATCAGGCACGCCACGCAGCGCGGCGAACCGTCCTCGCGATGCGTGAGTCGGTGCACGCCGCGGAAGCGCTCGGAGTAGGCGCGCTTCTCGTCCGGGTACTCGAGCGTCGCAACGCCTTCGTCCCAGTTCTGCTTGGTCACGTCGGGGCGGTTCCCCGTGATCATCTGACCGAAGTTCTTGAAAAAGTGCTTCAGCGTGACGCCGACGCCCTTGGTGATCTCCGTGACGTACGTCTGATCGGCGACGGTGCGGGCGGGCTTCTGAATGACGATCGTTCCCATCGATTACACCTAGCGACTGTTCAAGAAGAGCAGCACGACGCCCGTGATGAAGATGTTGAGCAGCGATGCCGGGAGCAGCACCGTCCAACCGAGCTTCATGATCTGGTCGTAACGGAAGCGCGGGAGCGTCCAGCGGATCGTCATCTGGAGGAACACCACGATGGCGACCTTCAGCACGAACGTGATCGCGCCGACGATGACCACCACGAGGTGCGCCCACAGCCAGTCGATGTCGATGCCGGCGTAGTGGAAGTGGAAGCCGGTCTCGTTCACGAACGGGAACTGGTAGCCGCCGAGGAAGAGCGTCACGAGCAGCGCGCTCGAGGTCATCACTTCCACGAGTTCGCCGAGCGCGAACATGCCCATCTTCATCGGCTGGTACTCGGTGAAGTACCCGGCCACGATCTCGCTCTCGCCTTCGGGGGCGTCGAACGGAACGCGCTTGGTTTCAGCGGTGGCCGCGGTGAAGAAGATGAAGAACGCGAGGGGCTGCACGAAGATCCCCCACACGTGGTGCATCTGCCAGTCGACCATCTGCTCGAGGCGGACGGTCTGGTAGATCATGAACGAGCCGACGAGCGACAAGCCCATCGTGACTTCGTACGAGACCATCTGGCTCGCCGCGCGAAGTCCACCCATGAGCGAGTACTTGTTGTCCGACGAGAATCCCGCGAGGGCCGCGCCGAGAACGCCGGCGCTCGCGAGCGCGAAGATCACGAGGATCCCGGAGTCGTTCACGTTGATCTGCAGCGGGATGCCGAGAACGGTCGGATCCCACGCGCTGATCTTGTCGCGCAGTGCCGCGTAGGCCGGATTGTTCTCGAGTACTTCCTGCGTGAGCCCGAAGACGCGCCCACGGTTCTCCCAGTACACGGCCGGGCCGAAGGGGATCACCACGAAGAGGCAGAGCGGCGGGATCAGCGAGATGAGCGGCGCGAGGTGGTAGAGGAACTTGTCTGCCTTCGGCGGCAGGAAGTCTTCCTTCCACAGCATCTTGATGCCGTCGGCGGCGCTGTGGAGCAGACCCGCCACGCGGATCTCCTTGCCGAACAGCGTGATCGCCGCGCGGTTCGGGCCCATGCGGTCCTGCATCATCGCGCTCTGGCGTCGCTCGACCCACAGGAGCAGCGCTCCGAGGTTCACGAGGCCGAACACGATCGCGAACATCTTGATCGCGGTGGCGATCCAAAACACTTTTCCGAGCAACATCGTCAGACCCCTGCCCGCGGACGATGCGTCCCGGGTTCGATGCTGGAATCGATCGTGCCGATCGACGGCTTCACGTCACGACCCGCGAGGGCCGCGCGCACTTCGGTGAACTTCTTGTAGGCGAGATCGAGCTTCATCGTGCGGCCGATGCGCGCAACCGCATCCCAGCCCGGCACGCTGTCGCCCTTGCACGCGAGCGCTTTCTTGAACGCCTGCGCCATGCCCTTCGCGTTCACGAACGAGCCTTCGACTTCGGCGAAGCTCGCCACCGGCACCGTCACCGTCGCGTACGACGACAGCGGTCCGTTGTTGGTCGCGAGGAGCACCACGCTGTTGATCTTGCCGATGGGCGCGAGCGACGCGGGATCCACGTCGGCGTCGTTGCCGAGTGCGAGGACCGCCGAGTAGCTCTGCGCGTCCGCGGCGAGTTCCTTCAAGCCCGGAAGCTTGTCGACACCCGCGACGCGCAGCGCGCCCGCACGATTCGGGTTCTGGTCGGCGTGACGAAGGATCTCGTCCGCATCCCAGTTCGCCCGCGCGCCGAGGTACAGCTTCGCGCCGACCGCCCGCGCGAACTCTGCCGCGACGAGATTGTCTTCGCTCGAGTGCTGCGCCGAGAGCACCACCGCGATCTTGCCGCTTCCCGCCTTGGCGAGATCCGCGGCCGCCTTGGTGAGCGCCTCTTCGAACGTCGTTTCCTTCGCGTCTTTCCCGCGACCGAGCGACGCATGGAGCACGCGATCCTTGTGCACACGCTGGTACGTGAGCATCCCGTCGTCGCACATCCAGTACTTGTTCACGTCCTCGTTGTCGCGCGGACGATTGCGGAACGCGGTCTGTTCGCGCGGATCGACGTCGAGCCACATGTTGCAGCCCGTCGCGCAGCCCGGGCACACGCTCGGCGTGCTCTTGAGCAGCCAGACGCGACCCTTGTGACGCCAGTACTTGGTCGTGAGCGCGCCGACAGGGCACACGTGCTCGACCATCATCGTGTACTTGTTATCGAGCTTCTTTCCCGGCGAAACCTGGATCTCGAAGAGATTCCCGCGCTGGGTGAGATCGAGCACGTGATCGCCGAGCACTTCGTCGCAGAAGCGAACGCAGCGGGTGCACATCACGCAGCGATCGGTAAACAGGGCGATCTC
>CBIHQZ010001080.1:0-2998 GCA_966212315.1 uncultured Myxococcales bacterium | reverse complement strand
GACGACCGGCAGCCCGCGCTCGCGATAACGCGCAAGGCCGTCTTCGCGATACGTCTCCGCCGCGGTGCGATGCGCACATGCGCTCGACAGGATCGCGGCCATCGCCCACGCGCCGCCGCGTACAATCGTCGAGAAGCGAGTCGAATCCCTCACGCGGCGCGGATCGTACTCACGTCTCCGTCTCGCGCGGAAAGAGAGATTCGCGCGCACGCACGATCTCGCCGCACGACGCCCGTTGCCACGCTGTAGGCCTCACGCCATCCTCCGTTTGTGCCGTTTCGCAGCGCCGCCGACGCGATCGCCGACATAGAACCGCCGCCTCGCATCGCACCGCCGCAATTGTTGTCGTTCGCGGTCGCCGGCGATCACTGCCGCGCCGTGTATCGCGCGCACGGAACGATTCGGGTCGTGTCCATCGATCGACGATCGGGACGCGCAACGCTCGTTGCGACGTTCGCGGAGACCGATGCGACACCGCGCGCGGTGAGCATTCGCGAACACTGGGGCGTCGTGCAAAGCGTTCGTGACGGTGGTGCGCGGTTCTGCGCCGACGGAACCGAAGTCGACGTGCCACTCGGCGCGGGCGATCTCGTCGTGCCGCTCGTCGTCGACAGTCAACCGTGTCTCGCGATCAGCCGCGAGAGCCAGGGTTCTACGCATCGACACGGTCCTCGCATCGACGTACTCGACGGCCGCCTCGCGACGGTGCTCCCCGAGGAGTGGTTCGCGCCGCCGACCGCACGCAGTCTTCTCGCGGCGACGAGCACCGTATTCGGCCCGGCCACCGTGTACTCCACCGATCGCCCCGACGAAATCGACGTGTGCGCATCGGGCCGCGAAGGCGCGGCACTGCAACGCACCGTATCGCTCGGACGTGCGCAGTCGTTCGAATGCGCGCAAGGCGGCGGCAGCAGGATCATGGTGGTGTCTCGCGATGCGAGTGGCATCGTGGCGCGCACGCTCGCGAGCGACGTTCGTTCGGAACTCAATCCGGTCCCGATTCGCCCGCGCACGGGGTGGTCGGTCGATCGCGTGCGGTGCGTGTACGCGAACGGGCCCTTCGTCGTTGCCCACAGCGAGACTCGCGATGACGCAACGGTCGGCGTGCTCACCGTGTTCGACGCGGGGCAATCGCAGACGCATCGTCTCTCGCTGCCGGGCATCGATGCGCTCGCGGTCGACGGCAAGGACATCTGCGCCGCGGTGATGGTTCCGTCCGCGAGTGCCCCCGTGCTTCTCTTGAACCGCACCACGCGCGAGGGACGCGGCGCGCGGCACTACGCGTTCTTTCTCGAGGAGCCCGACACGCGCACGACGTATGCGCGTCACGCGGTCTTGCTCGACGTCGCCGACATCGTGGCCCGTGCTCTCGGCTCGCGCGCCACCGCAGAGTTCCGGCTGCGCTCGCTCGACGACCTCGGCGATGCGGCGGAATTCCGAGTGCCCGGGATCGATCGCGCCAACGACATCTCGATCGCGGTGCTCCTCCGCGAGGACGGCAGCGGGATCACGTCGCTGCGCGTCGGCGGCGGCGCGGCGCCCGAACCGCGTGCGTTGCACTTCGCCGAGCGATTGCGTGAAGTGTTCACCGGCGACGACGACGGTGACGTCACCACCACACGGGTCGAGCACACGCAGGTCGCGAACGGAATCGAGTCGATCGTTTCGGCGGTTGGTGCGCTGCGGGCGGTTCGCGGTGTGTAAGCGCGTGCATCGAGCCACGTCGCGCGTTGACCGGTCGCGCGACCGAGTGTGAGACTCCGCGCATGCGGCGCTCGCTGCGAGGTGCGGCTTCGATTGCGATTCTCTTGTCGGCGAGTGAACCCGCGCTCGCGCAGTCTGCGTCGCCCGCGCCGGTCTCCAGCGCGAGTCCCACGGCGCCCGATGCCAATGCGATCGAAGCGCGGCGGCAGTTCGAGGTCGGCGTGGAAGCATTGCGCGACGAGCGGTATGCCGATGCGCTCACCGCGTTTCGTGCCTCGTACACATTGCGCCGTGCGGCATCGGTTTCGCTCAATCTCGGCATCACGCTGCGAGCGCTCGGACGGCTGGTCGAATCGCGCGAGTACCTCCAGGAATTTCTTCGCGACGCGAGTGCGGCGCAGCACGCGGAACACGATCAACTCGTGCAGGGCTATCTGCTCGATCTGAGCCGCCGCATCGGCGTGCTCGAAGTTCGAATGGCACCCGACGCCCCGAGCGACGTGACCTACACGATCGACAGCCGTCGCGTGGTGCTGGACGCATCTTCGAGTACTGCCATCGATCCTGGCGATCACGTGATCATCGCGCGCGCGCATGGCTGGCGAACGGAACGACGCGAACTGCACGTTGATGCCGGTGCTCGCGTGAGCAGCGAATTCGCGATGACCCGCACCGCGGCCGCCATCGATGCCAATCGTGTTCTTGCATCGCCCGCACCGACGCCGGCGCGCGACATGGCACCGCCCTCGTGGCGCCTTCCGGTGCTCGTGACCGCGGGTGTGCTCGTGGTCGCCGCGGCGATCATCATTCCGGTCGCGGTCGTCAGCGCGTCGGGCTACGACGATCCGGCGAACAGCTCGACCGGCATCGTGATCCAAGGACTGCAGCGATGAGAGTGCTCGCGTATTCGTTCGCCGCCGGTCTCGCGCTCGCGGCGAGTGCTTGTCGGACCACGCCGGACACAGCGATTCGCGTCGAGATCGCGAGCGAGCTGGTCGTGTCGCACGCAATCTCACGCGTGCACGTGCGTACCTACGATTGGAGCGCCGCGAGCCCGTCGACCATCGACGAACACGATTTCCGCATCGGCATCGATACCGTCGCGATCCCGTTCTCGCTCACGGTGGCGCCGCGTGATCTGCGCGTCCCGAATCAACACGTCGGCATCGAGGTGGTCGGCTACGTGAACACCGGTGCGACGGTGATCGCGCGGATGAACACCGCGTTCATCCCCGGGCAGATTCGTACGGCGCGGCTCGTCCTGCGCGAGACCTGCGTGGTCGGTTGTTCATCG
>CBIHQZ010001079.1:0-3000 GCA_966212315.1 uncultured Myxococcales bacterium | reverse complement strand
CGACAACTGCATCTCCGGCACGTCGAGCGTGTGCACCGCCGGTCAGCCCCGCGCCGAGATCTGCGACGGTCTCGACAACGACTGCAACGGCAGTGTCGACGACGCGCTCGGACAGACCACGTGCGGCATGGGTGCGTGTCAGCGCACGGTGCAGAACTGCATGAACGGGGCTGCGCAATCGTGCACGCCGGGCAGCGCGGCGAGCGAGACCTGCAACGGCATGGACGACAACTGCGACGGGACGATCGACGAAGGTCTCGGGATGACGCCTTGTGGCGTCGGCGCCTGCCGCGTCGTCGTTCAGAACTGCCAGAACGGCACCACGCAGACGTGCGTACCGCGCGCGCCCAGCTCGGAGATCTGCAACGGCTTGGACGACGACTGCAACGGTGCGGTCGACGACAACCTCGGCACCATTACGTGCGGCATGGGCGTTTGCCAGCGCACGATCCAGGCGTGCGTCGCTGGATCGATGCAGACCTGCATCCCGGGCAACATGGGCGCGGAGATCTGCGACGGTCTCGACAACGACTGCGACGGACAGACCGACGAAGGCGATCCCGGTGGCGGCGCGGTGTGCACGACGGCGAACCCGGGCGTGTGCGCGGCGGGTGTCATGCACTGCGTCGGCGGTGGTCTGCAGTGCATCGCGAACGTAGCCGTGGGCAGCCGTTCGGAAAGCTGCAACGGACTCGACGACAACTGCGACGGTCGAATCGATGAGACAGGCGCCGCGCTCTGTCCTCCGAACGGGGCCACCGCGGCGTGCAACGGCGCATCGGGATGCGCGATCGCCATGTGTCCTGCGGGCCGGTTCGACGTGAACATGAGCTACGCAGACGGTTGTGAGTGCGTGGACGATACGAACGGCGCCTCGTGCTCGGCGCCGACCAACGCCACGTCGATCAACGCCGGCGGGTCGTATACGAGTCCCGTGTCGCGTGTGCCGGACGGCACGGCGGGCGCGTCGGACTGGTACGTCGTCAGCTTCCCCGAAAACGATGACGTGCGAGCGCACGGCACCGGCGCCCCACACATCACGTTTGGCGGAGGCACCGATCCTTCGTTCCGCTTCGAAGTTCGTACCGCGGCGTGTCCTGGGACGGTGCTCGGCTGCGGAAGCGGATCGACGAATGCCACGGGCCTCACCGACTGGACCTACACCGACTCGGCCTGCGATCCGTCGGCGAACACCGACTGCAACGCACGCAACATCGCGTGGCCGTCCAGCGTATACATCCGTGTTTTCCGTGTGACCGCCGGTGCCAGCTGCGCCACTTACACCCTTCGCATCACCCGCTAGAAACCCCCGTTCGCGCTGCCTCGTCTGCTGGGTCGAACACACGGTTCGGCCCAGCGCGCGAGCCCCTTTGGAGTCATACTCTCGCCATGACCTCTGTCATCGAAGGCCTTCCCGCTGACGTCGTGCAGGCCGATCTGCCCGCCGGCTCGATCTCGTTCCTTGTCGACGCTGCGACCTACCCGCTCGAAGCCGTGTACGGCGCGAGCTACGTGTTCATCGATCGCTGCTACGTGCTTCTGGATCGCCCCGAGACGGGAAAGATCAGGGTATCGCTAGCGCCGAAGAAGGGCTCCATCGATGCGGACACGCTTCGAGGCATCGTGGGCGAGTTCGGCAACGAACTCCTCGGGTGCGCGTGGCGCGCGCAGATCACGCAGCAGAATCGCCCGGTGATCGAAGCGCTCACGACTCAGGCGCTGTCCGGTGCGATGGGTGCACCGTCGCTCGAAGACCTTGCATCGTTCGACTTCACCGAGGAGTCATTCTCCGATCCTCTCGGCATCGCGATGTCGTGGGAGGACAAGTACAAGAAGAAGTCCGACGTGACCGCGGGCGCTCCGGCCGCCGAAGACGGAAAAGCCGCTCCGAGTGGTGAAGGGAGCGGCGCGTGATCGAGTTGCGACTCCACCGGGAGATCTATCCCGGCACGGCCGTCGACGAAGCGGTCAAGGTCTTCGCGCGTTACGGCAAGTTCACGCTGGTCGAAGAGACGACCCACTGGGTCGTGAAGGTCGACGCGAAGACCGACGCGCGCGCCAAACAGCTGGCCGCCGAAGTCGGCAACTACGCGCTCGGTCTCACCGTGAAGCGGGGAGGAATCGCGTGATCGCCCTTTCGCAGATTCGCAAGCCCGACACTTCGTTCCCGGCGTTCTTCCGATACCGCGCCGTCAAGGATCGATACGTCGTCACGAACTACGAGGGCAGCTACGCGATCCTCACCGATGACGACTTCCGCGCCTATCTCGAAGGCACGCTGGCGAAGGACTCCCCCGCGTATCGGGAGCTCGATGCGAAGAACTTCATTCGCTCGACGTTCGACGCGAACAAGGCCGCCGAACGACTGCGCGCGCGCAAGCGACATCTGCACTGGGGCCCGAACCTCCACGTGATGGTCGTAACGCTCCGGTGCAACGAGACGTGCGTCTACTGTCACGCATCGCGCGCCGACATGGACGCAGTGCACACGGACATGACGCCCGAGATCGCGGAGAAGTCCGTCGACCTCGCGCTGCAGTCGACCTCGCCGGCCATCACGATCGAGTTCCAGGGCGGTGAGCCGCTCGTGAACTTCCCCGTCGTGAAGCACATCATCGAATAGGCGCTCGAGCGCAACAAGACGATCGGCAAGCAACTCGAGTTCACGATGGTGTCGAACCTCGGTGTGATGACCGAGGAGAAGCTTCAGTACCTCTTGAAGCACCGCGTGCAGATCTGCACGAGCATCGACGGTCCCGAGCATCTGCACGACAAGCAGCGAAAGCTCCCCGGTCTCTCGGCACACAAGGCCGCGACGCAGTGGATCCATCGCATCAACAAGGCCTACGAGGAGATGGGTCTCGACACGTCGCTCTATCACGTAGAGGCGCTGCTCACGACCACGCGCGAGACGTTGCCGCGTTGGAAGGAAGTCGTCGATACGTACGTCTCGCTCGGATGCCGCGCGCTCTTCCTGCGGCCGATCGATCCGTTCGGATT
>CBIHQZ010001078.1:0-3002 GCA_966212315.1 uncultured Myxococcales bacterium | reverse complement strand
TCGGGTCGCACCGCGATCGAAGTGCTCGCCGTAGCGCGCGCTCTCTTGGCGGACAACGCACTCCAGTTCGGCGTCGGCATCGGCCCCGGGCTCACGCGCGCGGCGGGCACACCGACACTGCGCGCGACGTTCGCGATCAGCTACACCCCGCCTCTCGCGGCAGCTCGCGCCGCACGCGCGGTCGACGATGAGCCGCACGTTGTCGTGCATGACGCGGGCGGTATTTCGCACGCGAGCGCGTCGCCCGCGCCGGCGCCCAGTGCACCGTTCGCAACCGCTTCCGGCGTGCCGAATCCGACCGAGCCGTCGAACCCGCAAGACGTTCAAGGCTTCTGCGCAATCGCGGGAGGCGCGGGTTGCTCGGTGTCCGATCGCGACGGTGATCACGTGTTCGAGCCGATCGATCAGTGCCCCGACGAAGCGGCGGGAGAGTTCCCGAACCCCGAACGCGTCGGCTGCCCCGATGGCGATCGCGACCACGACACGGTCACCGATCATCGCGATCAGTGCATCGACGAACCACGCACCGACGACCCCGATCCATCACGACTCGGATGTCCGCTCCCCGATCGCGACCGGGATCGCATCGCGGACGCCGTGGATCACTGCCCCGATCAGCCGGGGGCGCCGCATCCCAATCCGACGCTCAATGGATGCCCCGGTCTCGTGCAACTCGACGCCGGCATTCTTCGGATCCTGCAACCCGTCTTCTTCGCGCAGGGTCGCGATCGCATCGAGCCGCGAAGCTTCCCTGTGTTGCAAGGCGTCGTGGATGCACTTCAAGCGCGCACCGACATCCGGCACGTCATCATCGAAGGGCACACCGACGACGTCGGCAACGACGAACTCAACGTCGACTTGTCGCAACGACGCGCGGCCGCGGTGCTCCGCTGGCTGGTCGAGCGTGGTGCGGATCCGAGTCGACTCCACGCACAGGGACTCGGTCCGTCGCGTCCCCTCGCGTCCGTCACGCGCGGCATGACTCGCGCGCAGATCAACGCGACGCGCGCACGCAATCGGCGCGTGCAGTTCGAAGTGGTGACCGACGACGCCACGAGTTCGGCTGCGCCTTCCGCTGCGAGCGCGTCACCCGCTCCGGCCAACGCCACTGCGGTGCCGAGGTAACGATCGATGACGACACTCGACACGACAACTCCCGACGAGCACGTCCCGACGAAGACGCGAGCCCTCTCGCTCCGCACGCGATGGACGCTTGCGCTCTTGATCACGGGTGCGATTCCGCTCGTGCTTCTCGGCTTCGTCACACTCGGCATCCAGCGCGACGGTCTCGAACACGCTGAGCAGGTGCACGAGTTCGCCGTCATCGATCACGTCGTCACGCTCGTGACCGAGCATCTGCACGAGGCATCCGAGGCAACCCATCGCGCGGGCATGATCCTCACCGACGCGCGCATCGCGGACGACGACGCGAAGCTCCAACTGGCGCGCGAGACGTTCGCGAACGCATCTTCGCTTGCCGAGGTCGCGATCTACCTGCCCGACGGCACATTCGTCGATGCGATCCGCCGCCGCGACGCGCCCGACCTCGGCGCCCCGCCCCACACGGTTCCGCGCGGCGCGATCCCCGCGGGCAGCGACGGCGCGTGGCTCGCACCCGAGTACACGCCGCGCGGCGCGATCCTGCGGTATCTCGAACCGATCACCCGCGACGGCGAGCAACGCGCATGGCTGCTCGGCACGTTGAGCCCGGGCGCGCTCGCGACGCAGTTGCGTGAACTCTCACGCGATCGTTTCGAGAATCGCGACGACGGCATCGTGGTGCTCGACGCCGACGGCAAAGTGCTCGCATCCGGAGTCGCTCGAGGGCCGCTCGCGGTGGGGCAGACGCTCGCCGGCCACGACATCTTCACCGCAGTGCGTCTCACTCCCGCGGACTTCGCGCGCGACGCAGCGTACTCGGCACAATTCGACAGCAACGGCGAGCGCATGGTCGGCACGGTGCGATCGATCCCCGATCGACGGTGGGCCGTCATTGCGCGACGTCCGGCCGCTTCGGTGTTCGCTTCCCTCGCACACTCGCGACGTTCGCTGGCCATCGCGGCGGGCGGCTTCCTGCTGCTCGCACTCGCCATCGCGACCTTCCTCGCATCGCGTACGGTGCGGCCGATCCAAGCGCTGATGCGACTCGCCGGCGCCTACGGCCGGCGTCAATTCGCGGTGCGCTCCGACGTGAAGACCGGCGACGAGATCGAGTTGCTCGGCGATCGGCTGATGAACATGGCCGACGACATCGCGAAGTCCGAAGCAGAGATCGCGCGTCGCGTCGGTGTCGAAGCGAACTTCTCGCGATTCGTGCCCGCCACGATCGCAAAGGGCATCGCGGATGGATCGCGCAATCTTGCACTCGGCGGCGAACGCAGACAGGTCACAGTGCTGTTTGCCGATGTCGCCGCATTCACGCCGTTCGCGGAGACGACCGAGCCCGAGCGCGTCGTGGCGTTCCTCAACGAACTGTTCGGCGTGATGACCGAAGTCGTGTTCCGCCACGAGGGAACCGTCGACAAGTTCATCGGCGACTGCGTGATGGCGGTCTTCGGCGCCCCCGATGCGCAGAGTGACCATGCCGAGCGAGCGGTGGCATGTGCCGACGACATCCAACGCTTCGTCGACTCGAGCGCGGCGCGCTGGAAAGAGCGCTACGGGATCGAGCCGAAGATCGCGATCGGGATTCACAGCGGCGAGGCACTGGTCGGCAATCTCGGGAGCGAACACCGCATGGAATACACGTGTGTCGGCGACACCGTGAACGTCGCCGCGCGACTCGAAGGCCTCGCGCGTCCGGGGCAGATCCTGGTGACACAAGAAGTAGTCGACGGCAGCAACGGCACCTTCGACTTCGAGCCTCTCGGCGAGCAGATCATTCGCGGCAAGAAGTCCGCGGTGCCGCTGTTCGAGATGGTGCGTTAGCGCGATGGCGAACGACGGCAGCGCAACACTCGGCGACAAGGATCCCTGGGTCGGCAGGACACTGCTCGATCGCT
>CBIHQZ010001077.1:0-3003 GCA_966212315.1 uncultured Myxococcales bacterium | reverse complement strand
GCGTGCTCTTCGGCAAGTACTCGGGCACCGAAGTGAAGATCGACGGCGAGGAAGCACTGATCCTCCGCGAGGAAGACATCCTCGGCGTGATCGAAGGCTGAATCGAACGGCGCGCGGAAACGCAGCGCGTTCAATCAGGCACTCAAATCAAGTTTTCATTCCCCGAAGTGGAGTCTATAAATCATGGCAGCTAAAGAGATTCTCTACACCGAGTCCGCCCGCAAGATGATCCTCAACGGCGTCGACGCCCTTGCCAACGCCGTCAAGGTCACGCTCGGTCCGAAGGGCCGTAACGTCGTGATCGAGAAGAGCTTCGGCTCGCCCGTCGTCACCAAGGACGGCGTGACGGTCGCGAAGGAAATCGAACTCGACAATCGCTTCGAGAACATGGGCGCCCAGATGGTGCGCGAAGTGGCCTCGAAGACGTCGGACACGGCGGGCGACGGCACCACGACCGCGACCGTTCTCGCGCAGGCGATCTTCCGCGAAGGAAGCAAGCTGGTCGCCGCGGGTCACAACCCGATGGAGATCAAGCGCGGCATCGACAAGGCCGTCGAAGCGATCGTCGGCGAGCTGAAGAAGAACAGCACGCAGACGCGCGAGCGTGACCGGATCTCGCAGGTCGGCACGATCTCGGCGAACGGCGACGAGACCATCGGCACGCTCATCGCGGACGCGATGGACAAGGTCGGCAAGGAAGGCGTCATCACCGTCGAAGAAGCGAAGAGCGCGGACACCACGCTCGACGTCGTCGAAGGCATGCAGTTCGATCGCGGCTACCTCTCGCCGTACTTCGTCACCGACTCGGAGCGCATGGAAGCCGTCCTCGAAGACGCGTACCTGCTCATCTCCGAGAAGAAGATCTCGAACATGAAGGACCTCCTCCCGGTCCTCGAGGCGATTGCGCGTCAGCAGAAGCCGCTGCTCATCATTTCGGAAGACGTCGAAGGCGAAGCGCTCGCGACCCTCGTCGTGAACAAGCTCCGCGGCACGCTCCACTGCACGGCCGTCAAAGCCCCTGGCTTCGGCGATCGCCGCAAGGAGATGCTCAAGGACATCGCGATCCTCACGGGCGGCGAAGTCGTTGCCGAAGAACTCGGCCTCAAGCTCGAGAACGTGACCCTCACGTCGCTCGGCCGTGCGAAGCGCGTCAAGGTCGACAAGGACAACACGACCATCATCGACGGCGCCGGCAAGCCGGAGCAGATCAAGGCCCGTGAGAAGGAAATCAAGGGCCAGATCGAGAACACCACCAGCGATTACGACCGCGAGAAGCTTCAGGAGCGCCTCGCCAAGCTCGCGGGCGGCGTGGCCGTGATCAAGGTCGGCGCAGCGACCGAGGTCGAGATGAAGGAGAAGAAGGCGCGCGTGGAAGACGCCCTCAACGCGACCCGCGCGGCCGTCGAAGAAGGCATCGTCCCGGGCGGCGGCGTGGCGCTCATCCGCGCGTCGAGCGCACTCGACGCTCTCAAGCTGCCGGAGGAGCAGGTGGCGGGTGTGAACATCATCCGTCGCGCGATCCAGGAGCCGCTTCGCCAGATCGCGGCGAACGGCGGCCTCGAAGGCGCCATCGTCGTGAACAAGGTCAAGGAAGGCAAAGGCACGTTCGGCTTCAACGCCGCGAACGACACCTACGGCGACATGATGCAGATGGGCGTCATCGATCCGGTCAAGGTCGTGCGCAGCGCACTGCAGAACGCGGCCTCGGTTGCCGGCCTGATGCTCACCACGGAAGCGCTCGTTGCCGAGCGTCCGAAGGAAGAGAAGAAGGCGCCTCCGGGCGGCGGACACACGCACGGCGGCGACATGGACTTCTAAGTCCGTGTGAGCTGTAAGGGCGCGCTTCGTAAGCGCGTCCGTGCACCGCAGAAGCGCCGGTTCCCGCGAGGGGGTCGGCGCTTCGGCGTTTCTCCGGATGGGGCGCGTGCTAGATTTCGCGATGCATGGATCTCGAATCGCATCTGCTCGCGCTTCTCGGGCGCCCGCAGCTCGGTGACGAGGTCGTTCCAGGCGCGGTGTTGCGACGCGTGTCGAGCGAGCTGGGATGGCGGATCACGTTGTCCGTCGACGGCACCGAGATGCACGTCGACATCGAACGCGCTCGCGACGGCCGGCGTTTCGCAGCGCGCACGCAGCAACTTTTCCTGAGCTATCGGCAAGCCGGGCGCGACGGCTCGGCGTCGACACGCGGGCGCACCGTGTGTCAGCAACTCGCGCAGCTGATCGAACTTCGCGAGGGCGAAGTGCTCGACGCCGTCGCTCACGAGAGCGAACTCGCGCGCAGCGACGAGAGCGGCGCTCGGATCCGAGAAGTGCGGGTCGCGCGGGCGCTCGAAATCGCCGGCTCTGATCGCGAGCGCTTCTATGCACTGTCGCCGTACGTCGGCTGCTTGATCGGCTGCCGCTTCTGCTACGCGCAGAGCGCCGTCGCGAACGTCCGACGTCTCGAGATGATCGATGACTCGGTACCGTGGGGTTCGTACGTCGATGTCCGAGCGAACATCGCCGCGGTTCTCGCCGACGAACTCGCGCGACTGCCGGTGCACCCCATCAAGTTCTGTCCGATCGTGAGCGACCCGTATCAGGCCGTGGAGTCGCGCCATCGTGTGACACGCGCCTGCCTCGAAGCCATTCGCGATGCATCGCGCCCGTGGCCGGTCGCGGTGCTCACGCGCTCGACGCTCGTCGCTCGCGACGCCGACCTGATCGCGTCGATTCCGCAGAGCTACGCGGGGGCCTCGATTCCCACGGCCGACGATGACGTGCGCCGGCACTTCGAACCGCGCGGTGCCACGGTCGACGAACGATTCGCGCTGCTGCGAGATTTGCGGGCGCGCGGCGTGCGCACGTTCGCGATCGTCCAACCGCTTCTTCCAGGCTCGATCGAACAGCTCGCCGACCGACTTGCCGAACACGTTGCGTCGGTTCGGATCGATGTCCTGCACGGCGTCGAGAGCGCGACGCGCGAGTTCTCGGATCCCCGCTACGCCGAGAGCGCGGATC
>CBIHQZ010001076.1:0-3005 GCA_966212315.1 uncultured Myxococcales bacterium | reverse complement strand
CCGTGGCGCCGCAGCCCGCGGCCCCGGCGCAAACCGCGACGTCGAGCACCCCTCATCGTCGTCGCACTTCCACCAGCACGCAGACGGCGGCCGTCCACACGACGACGACCACCGTCTCGCATGCGGCCGCGAGCGAGCCATCGGGATCCGGCACGCTCTCGATCTCGACCCGCCCTGCGTCGCAGTGCACCGTCGCCGGTCACTCGTTCTCGACACCGCGCCTGCGTCTCGAGCTTCCGGCCGGAACGCACCGCGTCTCGTGCCAGAACGGCGACTTCAACGTGTCGGGCAACTTCACCGTCACGATTCACGCGGGTCAGGAGACTCGCGAGATCAACCACCAGCTCAACTAGCGCACGCGATCAGCGCGCTCCATCGGCTGCGGCCGCGTCGACCGGTGATGCGGCTGCATCCGTTTCCGCGCGCACTGCCTCGGCGCCCAGCGGCGTCGATTCGTACGGCACCACGTTCGCGACCCCCTCCACGCTCGGCCCGACGAAGAGATAGAGCAACGGCGCCATGTACGGGAACGCCGAGAGTCGATCGCGCTGCATCTGCTGCGCGGCCGCGATCACCGGATCGCCTTCGATCCGTTGCCCCGACAGTTCTTCGATCTGTGCCCGCAAACGCGCCCGAACGGCAGGTTCCTCGGTGCGGACGTACGCATCGCGCAACTGATCGACCGCGCGATCGACGAGCCCCACGTCGCGCAGCGCCTGCGCCACCGACAGCGCCATCCACGGCGGCCCGTATCCAACGGCTGCGGCACGACGAAGGTACTCGGCGCCGCGACGCTTCAACTCTGTTCGCTCCTCGGCGTTCTCGGCAAAGCGCGGCAACTCGAAGTAATAGTCGAACCCGAGCTGGTAGAGCATCTCGCCGTCATTCGGGAACGATCGCAGCCCGCGTTCGAGGTGCGAGATCGCGTCGACGACCGACTCACGCTTGATCTGCCGCGCGTTGTAGATGCTGATCGTGGCGCCCCACAGAAATGACCGACGGAACTGCGGGTCGACGTCTTCGAGCGTCGTCGCATAGCGCTGAAGGAATCGCTGTTGCGAATGCGTCGCGACAGATTCGCCGAAGTAGAGCAGCGCTGCGGACCAGAGCAGATCTGCCGCCCACTCGCGATGACCGAGCGACGCGATTCGCATCGTCGACGAGGAGGGAACGGTGGCTTCGTCGCGCACGCGGCGTGTGAGCGAGGCATGCCGCAGTGCGAGCAAGCGAAGGTCGAGAATCGCGACGACGGCGAGGACGAGCAACGCGAACGATGCGCTGGACCGGATCGGTCGTGAGTCTCGGATCGATGCCAACGGATCTCGCGCCGGCGGATGGTTTCTCTCGCGCATCGCTCGAGCCATTACTCGTTGTCGTTGTACATCCACACGCCCGACGAGCCGATGACCTCGAACTGCGAATTCGCACCGCCGGAGCGTTCGAACGTTGCGAGGGTCGAGTCACCATCGAGATCGCCAAGGGCGCGCGCGGTAAAGCTCGCGGTCGTTCCGCGTCCCGTCGCGACGTACTCGTACGAGTAGTAATGCGGGTCCGACATGCTGAACGCGAGGGCTTGCCACGTCGGTCCGTCCCACGTGCCATTCGGGTCGCGCACGTGGACGGCGCCGGGGATCGCGGCGGGCGTGATCGGCGCAGTGTCCGGGAACCGATGCGAGATCCCGCCGTGCTCGCGCCCGTAGTAGGTAGCGCTCATTCGGTAGAGGTATGCGAGCTTGTCGACGGCTTCGCTGGTCTTCGTACGCCGTAGATGCTTCACCAGCGCCGGGATCGCGACGGCCGCGAGCACGGCGAGGATCGCGACCACGATCATCAACTCGATCAGCGTGAATCCGCGCCGCACCGACGCGCGCTTCCCGCAACGCCCGTTGTGCCCTCGCTTGCCGATCGCTCCGATCACGCACCGCCTCCGCGAATCTCGTCGAGCAGGGCACGGTCGAGCGCTGGGACCCGACCGAACGCGAATGCCCGGTGACGAGAGTATGCACGACGGCACTCGGACACGCCGGTCAAACCGCGGCGCTGCATCACGCCGTCACTCGACCGGGTCGCGCACCCACAACCCGCCGGAACTCTCGACCTCGAGTTGTTCGGTCGCCCGCCCTGCCCGCTCGTACGTCGATCGCACGCCGTTGCCATCGAGGTCGCCCATCGCGCGGGCCGTGAACGCAGCGCCTACGCCCGTCCCGGCGCTTTCGTACTCGTAAGAAAAGTAGTGCGCGTCGTCGATCGCGAAGTTCAGCGACTGCCACGACGGCTGCCGCCACGTCGCCGGTGGATCGGTGACACGCACGCCGGCCGGGACCGTCGCAGGCGTGATTCCCACCGACATCGGGAACTGCCTCGGCGGCGTAACGGGCGCGAGCGATTGCGTGGTTCGCGTGCCGGCGTAGTACGCGACGCTCCCGCGATAGATCTCGGCCAGGCGATCGACAGCTTCCGACGTGCGCGCCCGTCGCGTCATCTCGAGAAACGGCGGGATGGTCAGGACCGCCAGCATCATGACGATCGCGATGATGGCGCAGAGATGAACCACGCCGAAGCCGCGGCTCCCGCCCCTCGCTCTCGTTGCCGACAACGCCATCGAAGAGGTGACCTAGCGTAACGGTGTCGAAGAGACAATCCGCGCGGCGCTATTCCGTCTCGTTGCTCACCCAGATGCCCTGATTGAGCGAGGTCGCTTCGAACGTCGATTTCACGTTGTCGCCATCGAGGTCGCCGAGCGCGTGGGCAGCCCACCACGCGTCCTGATTCGGGCTCGCGCTGTAGTTCAGATCGCTTCCGAAGACGTTCGGCGTGACACCCGGATTGCCGGCGACGGTGTCATAGCGAAAGAACACCGCGCCGCTCGGACGAATCCCGAGTTGCGACCATTCCGCCGGGACGCCGCTGAACCAGTCGACCGCGACCGGGCTCGGTGCCGATGACGGCCATTGCCCCGCCACGGAACCGTCGGTGCCGTTGTGCGAGGCCGACGAGACGTCGCA
>CBIHQZ010001075.1:0-3014 GCA_966212315.1 uncultured Myxococcales bacterium | reverse complement strand
ACGTCGTGTCGGCGCCAGCGACGGAGCCAGGTGGCGACGATCTCCTCCGCAGGCGAGTCGGTGTCCACGTCGAGGCGAATGTGGACGAGGTCTGCGCTCACGATCGCGAGCGTACCGCGTGTTCGCTCGGCACCGATGAAGCGCGAGTGTTGGCGCCTGCGCGAGTTCGTCGTGCGTCACGTTCGACTCGGCGTAACGTTGCGACGTGCTCCTCGTTCCCGACGAACCGCCCGCATTCGAGGTCTTCAATCCGAACGGCACCGCGCGTGCGTTGATTCTCTGCGATCACGCTTCACGGCTGATCCCTCGCTCGCTCGGCGACCTCGGTCTCGATGACGATCAGCGGCGCGATCACATCGCGTGGGACATCGGTGCTGCAGTGATGGCGCGGGCCGCTGCGCGTGCGCTCGATGCGCCACTCGTGCTCTCGGGATACTCGCGGCTCGTGATCGATTGCAATCGTCCGCTCGAATCGCCGACATCGATCCCCGAACGCACCGGCGGCGTGGACGTGCCCGGCAACTGCGGCCTCTCCGAAGACGATCGCCGCACTCGCGCGGTCGCGTGCTTCTGGCCGTACCACCGCGCGATCGAAGCGCTGCTCGCGGAGCGTCGTGGACCGACCGCGATTCTCAGCATGCACAGTTTCACGCCGCGACCGTTGTCGGGGCCGCGACCGTGGCACGCGGCGATGGTGTACGGACGCGATCGTTCACTGGCCGGGCTGCTGCTCGATGCGATGCGTCGCGACGAAGGGCTCGTGCTCGGAGACAACGAGCCGTACCGCGTAAGCGAAGGCGGCGACTACGGCATCCCGGTGTACGCAGAGCGCGCGGGGCGTCCCGGAGTGCTCATCGAAGTGCGGCAGGATCAGATCGAAGACGATGCACGCGCGGAACAATGGGGACGAACACTCGCGGACGCGTTTCGCACGGTCGAAGAAGCTCTGTTCGCGACGCGGCCACCGCATCGATGAAGTGCGCGCACGATGCGGTCGCGCTCGCGGCGTGCCGAATCAACGCACGATGAAGCTGCCGCTCCACGATCCGTACGAGCGCGTCGTGACTCCGCCCGCCGTACTCGCCGCGTAGCTCGATCGACCCGGTTGCAACTCGATGGCGAACGTCCCGCCGCGGACCATATCGATGCGGCCGGCATGGACGCCGGCAGAGCAGATCGACGAGTCGTCGGTGTACGGGCCCGTGCCCCAGACGGTCGAGAGCGATCCGTTCGGTGGACACTGCACGGTCACGATCGAGCCGTTCGAGCCACGCCACGCGGTCGCGTTTTGCGACCAGGCGATGTCGTTCGTTCCCGTCGGCGGACGATGCGATTCGGAGTCGCCGCGCACCGCGAAGAATGCAGCCATGCCTGCTGCCAGCATCGCGACCGTCACGACACCGGCGGCGATGCCCGCACCGCCGCGCGCGCCGGTCGAAGCAACAGCAGGGAGTGGCCTGGCGACGCCGCGCAGCGAGGGATGAGGCTCGTTCGTCACCAGTGCGACCGAGTCGATCTCCGACCACCCGCCAGGATTCGTGAGATAGACGCGAACGCGGGTGATCCGCTTCGGAGGCGAGACTTCGACATCGAGCGCGCGTGCGCCGCCGTGCGATTCGGGCGGCGCGGCCCACAGAATCGAGTCTCCCTCGGTGCGATCCACGACGGCGTAGACCGATCCCGAGACGTTCGTCTCGAAAACGCGAACCATGGAGGCGAGCACGGGCGCGTCGAACTCGACTTCGATCCACTCGACGTGGCTTCGCGAATCGCGTGGGGCCCATGCACCGCGGCGGTCGCCGTAGCTCGGAAACACGGTCGGCGCGCCGAGGAGCGCGTCGGGCGACCATGCGCCGCCGTACGTGCTCGATGCAGATGCGCGTACCGGAAACGCAGCGCGTCCGTCGGGCACGAATCCACCGGCCGGCGCATCGGTCGGCTCGCGGCGCCGCGCATTGCCGACGCGTTGTGCGAGCGGTCCGCGCGCGAGTTCCGCGACCGAGCGTGAGCCGCCGCTGGCAACGCGGTCTTCGACGGTCGCGACGCCGGCGGCGAGATACGTGGTGCGGTGGCAATACACGCACTTCGCGGTCGCCGCCCCGGCGGCGATGTCGAGTGAGGCGCCACAGTTTCCGCACACAGAGAGGATCGTCTCGATCGGCATGGGGGGCAGCATTTTCGCAACGGCTCGCAGCGTCAAGGCACGGAGATGCCGAGGCGGGCGAATCGGTGAGAAGCTCGCTGCCATGAAGTCACGCCGAGGACTCGGTCCGCAACTCGTGCTCGTGCTCGCTCTCGCGCTGCAGGGATGTGCGAGCGCGGCCACGCCGGATGCCAACGCGGTCGATGCATCGAGCGATACGACGAGCACGCTCGACGCGACGGCCGCGGACACGACGGCACCGATCGATACCGCGACGAGCGACGCTTCCACACTCGATTCGCCCGCGTCCGATGCGGGGTTCGGATGCGGTGCGCTGACGTGCGACTCGGTCAGCGAATACTGTCAGGTGCTGCGAGGCCGCCTGCCCGATGGCGGCGCGGTCGACGACTACCGATGCGATCGATGGGATATCGGGTGCCCGTCGGATCACACATGTGCATGTCTGCAGATGAACCTGAAATGCAGCAACGGATGCAGCGCGTCGAACGGTGGCGTCACGACCGTGTGCGGTCAGTAGCTCACGCGAGGCGCCGAGTGCGCGCTACGCAGCAGCGACCGCGCGGAGTGCCGCGGAGAGTTCGCGCATCGTCGCGAATCGGTCCTCACGCTTTTTCGCGAGACAGCGGCGCACGACTGCATCGGCGTCGTCGGGAATCGACTCGCGCAACATTGCGCGCAGCGGCGCCGGCGGGCGCGTCATCGTCGCAGCGAACATCTGCAATTCGCTCTCGCCCGGAAAAGGCACCGACCCCGTGATGGCTTCGTAGAGCAGCGCGCCCATCGACCCCCCGTCACGGCGCGGATCGACATCGCGCGCATCGAGCATCTGCTCAGGCGACATGTACGCCGG
>CBIHQZ010001074.1:0-3019 GCA_966212315.1 uncultured Myxococcales bacterium | reverse complement strand
TCGGGCATGCCGGTGCTGCGGGTGGGGAAGATCTCGCGCGCCTCGGCGACGCAACGCGCGGGACGTGCGGGGCGAACGCGCGCGGGCAAGTGCATCCGTCTCTACACGCGCCACGATCACGACACGCGCACCGAGCACGATGCCCCCGAGATCAAGCGACTCGATCTCGCCGAGACCGTGCTCGAACTGCGCGCGTCCGGTGTCGACCCCGCGTCGTTCGCGTGGTTCGAAGCGCCGCCCGGTGGTGCGCTCGACGCCGCTTCGCTGCTGCTCACGCGACTCGGTGCGCTCGACGCGAGCGGGCGCGTGACACCGGTGGGAAAGCGGATGCTGCGTTACCCGGTGCATCCGCGGCAGGCGCGCATGATCGTCGAGGCGGAGCAACGCGGAGTCGCCGAGGAAGGCTGCGTGATGGCGGCGATCGCAGGCGAGCGCGACATGCGGTCGAACGCGCGCGCACGCGGCGCGGCGGAGAGCACGGCCCGATCGGACCTCGTCGAATTGTTCGAAGCATTCGAGATGGCAGAACTCGATCGATTCGCGCTGCATGTGTTGCGAGACTTCGGGCTCGAACAAGGCGCCGTGATGGCGGTCGATCGCGTGCGCAAACAACTCGTGCGCATGACCGACAAGCGCGCGGCGAAGCGTCCCGAATCACCGGCCGAGCGCGAGATCGCGTTGCTGCAGGTGACGCTCGCGGGCTACCCCGATCGGGTCGGGCGATTGCGCGCACCGGCGAACGCGACCGGACGTCGCGGCACCGAAGTGGTCTTCGCGACCGGCGGCACCGCGCAACTCGCGGAATCGAGCGTCGTGCGCGACGAGGCGTTCGTCACGGCGATCGATGCCGAAGAACGGCGCGATGCGCGCGGTGCGCAAGTGCTGGTGCGCATGGCGAGCGCGGTGGATCCGGATTGGTTGCTCGAGATGTTCACCGAACGCGTGACCGACACGGTCGATGTGCGCTGGCACGCGCAGGGCGAGCGAATCGAAGTGACGCGCCGGCTCGCATACGAAGGGCTCACGCTCGAAGAGACCCCTGCGCGCACCGGTGGTGACCCGGCGGTGATCGCGAAGTTCGTCGTCGATGCCGCGATGGCCAAAGGCATTCGCACCTTCGTCGATGCCGATGCGTTCGATCGCTTCGTCGCGCGTGTCGAGTTCGCGCGGCGTGTCGCGCCGCAACTCGCGTACCCCGCACTGGACGACGCCGGCGTGCGTGCTGCGCTCGAGGACATCGTCTCGTCGAGCGGGTTCCGAACGTTCGCGGACCTGCGCAACGCGGGGCTGCTCGAACATCTGCGCGCGCGCTTGAGCAACGAGCAATCGCGCATGCTCGACACTCTCGCGCCCGATCGCATCGAACTCGCCGGCGGCCGCAAGGCTCGCATCGAGTATCCGAAGGACGGCAACCCGTTCATGGAGTCGCGCCTGCAGGACTTCTTCGGCATGAAGCAGGGGCCGAAGGTCGCAGGTGGAAAGATCGCGGTGGTGCTGCATCTCCTCGCGCCGAATCATCGCGCCGTGCAGGTCACCACCGACCTCGCCGGGTTCTGGGTGAATCACTACCCCGGCATCGCGAAAGAGCTGCGGCGGCGGTATCCGCGGCACAAGTGGCCCGAGAATCCGGCGTGAGGAGGGGAGGGGGGGGATGACCTCACCCCCGCTGCCGCGCGCCCCTCTCCCTCCGACGCCAGCGCGTAACGCGCGAGCGCGAGGCGTCGTCGAGAGAGGGCTCAGCGAGTCGAGGCGTGGGAGGGAGCGGCTGGTGTCGAGCGTGGTGGGGGCGGTGGTGAGGCGTTCATCCGGTCGCCGCCGCGAACGGCTCACCGGTACGCGATCGGCTCACCTCGCCCTCATGTCACCGCACGCTCTCACCGCACGCACTGGCTCACTGCACGACCTCAGCTCACCCAGCCCCTCTCTCGACGTCGCGATGCGATCCGCGCGGTGACTGCGCGCGACGGAGGGAGAGGGGCGCGCGGCAGCGGGGGTGAGGTACCGTTCCCCCCGCATGACCCGCGCTCGCCGCATCGCCTTCGTCGCAGCGACCTTCGCGACGTTGCTCGTCCGCGCTGCATCCGCGCAGACGGCGGCACCGTGCGAGAGCGGTGACATTGCGCGCATCGTCGCGCTACCGAACGATACCGCCCACGTGTTCGCATCCGCGGCACTCGATGACGGGCGGGTCTTCGTCGCCGGCATCGAGAGCACCGCACATCGTGCCAGTCCACTTGCGGTGCGCATCGCGATCGCGCCGCGCTGCGATGCGGCGACACCCTCGTGGTCCGGAACCGCCGACGTCGGTCGCGAACGTCGCACCGCACAGACGCTTGCCGCCAGCGACGGGCTCTCGCTGCGCATCGTTCGCGAAGGCGCACTCGCCGGTCCCGCATCGTGGCTGCGCGTCGGGGTCGTGTCGCAAGCGGGAGAGGACTTCGCGTTCGTCACCGAACTCGTTCTGCTCTATCGCATCGCCGGTGGCGAGGTACCGACTCTCGCGTGGTCCGGCATCGGCAGCACGAACGAATATCAGAACGAGCGTTGTGTGATCGATCACGTCCTTTCGTTTCATGGCGCGGGTGCGCGAACGATCGTCGGCGTCGATCGCGTGTCGTCGTCACCGCGGACGCGCGGCTGCCGCGGAAGGCCGCGCGCGCCGATTCGTTTCACGGTGCGATAGAAACAGCCGACGTTCAGCCGTCGACCGCCTCGGTGCAGGCGCGCAGGAGCGCATCGAACGGATGCGGCGCAAGCGCGTCGGGGCGCCCCGAGACGATGCCGGTGCGCGCGTCGCGCACGAGCGGTGGATCGAGATCGTAGCGACGCACGACGTTGTCCGGTGCGCGGCTCGATGCGATCCATGCTGCGAAGATCTCGCGGGCAAGGTCGCGGCACTCGGCCGCAGCGAGTCCGTTCTGCACGGTGAAAGCCGCGTCCGCGTCGCCGAACTCGAGTCGCGTGTGAAGTGAGGTGCCGTAGTGCGCGACGCCGCCGACCGACTCTTCGCGACGAACCT
>CBIHQZ010001073.1:0-3020 GCA_966212315.1 uncultured Myxococcales bacterium | reverse complement strand
ACTTCGATCGAGGCACGGACGAGAACCGTCGCGGAAGCTCGTGGGATGCCGAACGTCTCGACGAGACCGACACGCAGACCGACGTGCGCCCGGCGATCGATCCCGACCTCATCGATCCGACCGAAGATCGCGAGTGAATCATGCTCTTCGCGCGGTAGTCTTCCGCGCGACATGAGCAGCCAGACGCCCGCCTTCGAGTTCCAGGAGATTCTTCCTCTCGCCCATCATGACGACACGCCGTACCGGCTCATCACCCGGGATGGCGTGTCGACCTTCGACGCAGCGGGAACGACCTTCTTGCGCGTCGCGCCCGAGGCGATCACCCAGCTCACCCGCGAAGCGATGCGAGACATCGCGCATCTGCTCCGTCCCGGACACCTGGGTCAGTTGCAGAAGATCCTGGGCGATCCCGAAGCCTCGCCCAACGATCGCTTCGTTGCGCTCGAACTGCTGCGAAACGCGAACATCGCCGCGGCCGGCGTACTTCCGTCCTGTCAGGACACCGGAACCGCGGTCGTGATGGCGAAGAAGGGCGAGCGCGTGTTCACGGGGGGCGGCGACGAGGCGGCCATCGCGCGCGGCGTGTTCGACACGTATCAAACGTCGAATCTACGTTATTCGCAGATGGCGCCGCTCGACATGTATCGCGAAGTCAATACGAACAACAATCTCCCGGCGCAGATCGAGATCTACGCAACGGACGGCGACGCCTACAAATTCCTCTTCATGGCCAAGGGGGGCGGATCGGCGAACAAGAGCTATCTCTATCAAGAGACGAAGGCACTGCTCAATCCCGACTCCCTGTTGTCGTTCATCGAACAGAAGATCCGTTCGCTCGGCACCGCCGCCTGTCCGCCGTATCACCTCGCGATCGTCATCGGCGGCACGTCGGCCGAGTATGCGCTCAAGACCGCCAAGTACGCTTCGGCGCGCTACCTCGACTCGCTTCCGACCGAGGGGAACAAGCTCGGTCGCGGCTTTCGCGATGTCGAACTCGAAGCGAAGGTTCTGCAGGTCGCGCAGCGGACCGGCATCGGCGCGCAATTCGGCGGCAAGTACTTCTGCCACGACGTGCGAGTGATTCGACTCCCGCGACATGGCGCCTCGTGCCCGGTGGCGATCGCGGTGTCGTGCTCGGCCGATCGACAGGCTCTCGGGAAGATCACGAAGGACGGCGTGTTCCTCGAACAGTTGGAGACCGACCCGGCAAAGTATCTTCCCGAAACCACCCATGACGAATTGGGCGGCGACGTGGTGGAGATCGATTTGAATCGTCCGATGAGCGACATCCGCGCCGAGTTGTCAAAATACCCGATCAAAACGAGACTATCGCTTTCGGGCCCGATGATCGTGGCGAGAGACATCGCGCATGCGAAGTTGAAAGAGCGATTGGATCGCGGCGACGGAATGCCGCAATACATGAAAGACTTCATGGTCTATTACGCCGGTCCGGCGAAGACCCCGGAAGGGTACGCGTCGGGTTCGTTCGGCCCGACCACCGCAGGGCGCATGGACGCCTACGTCGATCAGTTCCAGGCGGCGGGCGGGAGCTTCGTGATGCTGGCGAAGGGGAATCGATCGCCGGCGGTGACCGCGGCGTGCAAGGCCCACGGAGGCTTCTATCTCGGCTCCATCGGCGGGCCGGCCGCGCGCCTCGCGAAGGACTGCATCCGCAAGGTGGAAGTGCTCGAGTACCCCGAACTCGGGATGGAAGCGGTGTGGAAGATCGAGGTCGAAGACTTCCCTGCGTTCATCGTCGTCGACGACAAGGGGAACGATTTCTTCGCGGGCATCAATGGCCCGAAGAGCGAAAAGAAGCTCCCGATGGCGTGAGGGCGCTAACGACGCCGTCGGCGGGCGACCACCGCCACGGCGGCGAAGATGATCCACCACCGAGCAAAGTCCGACTCGTTGCGCGGCTCCGCGGTGCGGCACCCGCATCCGCCCGACGGTCCGTGCGGCGTGCTTCCGTCGGCGCGCGCGTCGGTCGTCGCGTCGCCTGATTCCATCGCTCGGACATCGACCCCTGAATCGACACTCGCATCGGCCGTGACCGCCGCATCGTCGGGACCCGCGGCATCCACGCCGCTGTCCATCGGCGTCACCGTCCCCGCGTCGTCGGGAGGCGTGATGCCCGGCGTCGGCGTCCATACGCCGAGCAGATCGACGATCAAGTGAGCACGCGTCGACGCGAAGACGCACAACGAGCCGCTGCCGATCGCCGTGACGGTGAGTCCGCCCGTCGCAGCCGCGGAGCTGAAGTTCAGCGACGACGTCGGCGGAACAGGGCCACCACATGCATACGCGACGACGAAGCCCGCGCCGTCCGTGCCGAGGGCGGTGATGTTGGCGACGACTGCGCGAACGTCGGTCGGCATTCCCGGCAGCGACTGGATCGGGAGTTCGAGCACCTGTCGCGCGTCGACCCGGCCCGTGTAGACCGTCGATGAACTCGCGCGCGTGTCGAGCAGTCGAACGGGCGTGAGTCCGACGTACGAGAGCGAGCCGGTGGGCCCGAAGTACCCCGTGACATCGACCACGACGTCGACGGGCGTGTTGGACGCAAGACACAGCTGTCCGCCGTTGATCGCCGACACGATGGCGTTGGACGCCACCGCCGTCGTTGCGTCGAAGGTCACGTTCGACGTCGCGACACTCGTGCCGCACGGAAACGCGCGCGCGAATCCAGGCACACCGCGAGGGATCACCGCGATGGTCGCTGCGACTCCGGTGGCGCCTGCGGGCGCATGGACATCGACGGGAAAAGGCACCTCGCCGCCCGCGAGGGCAACGTCGTTTCGCGTGTCGAGGACCCGCGTCGGTCCGATCGTGTCGAGCCCGCTGCCGGTCGGCACGAACGCGGCGGAAACATCCGCGATGAGATCGGTCGGGACGTTGGTCTCGAATACGAGTGCGCCGCCCGCGCCGAACGTTCCAGGGACAGCGTTCGATCGCACCTCGGCCGGTCCGTAGTTCACGTTCGAGATCGGAGGCTGCGGCTGACCTCCGCCGTACACGCG
>CBIHQZ010001072.1:0-3022 GCA_966212315.1 uncultured Myxococcales bacterium | reverse complement strand
GGCCATCGTCGCGATCGGGCAGACCGACGAAGGACGCGCGGTGCTGCGGCATCTCAACGCGACCGACGGTTTCGTCGATGCGAACGCCGCGCAGTACGAACTCGTTCGCCGCGCATTCGCCGCGACGCGCGCACAGCAACAAGGCCGATTCGAGCAGCCGGTGTCGGTCGCGATCTTCTTCGCGCTGATCGCATTCGCCGGTCTCCTCGCGCTCCCGATCTGGCGGCGGGCGCCGCGCGCGCGGATGTACGGGGGAGGGGCGCTGTTTCTCGCGGCGTTCACCTGGAGCCTCGTCGCCGCGCAGCTCTCGCTCGGCAAACTCGTCGCCGGTCGCGGTGCGATGGCCGCGTTCATGCGCGGGATGTTCCCGCTCGACCGCGGCGTGATCCCGGCGGTGATCGAGTCGACCATCACGACACTCCAACTCGCGCTGGTCGGCACGGTGCTCTCGGTACCGCTCGCGTTGGTGCTCGGCTTCCTCGCGGCCGAGAACGTGATGCCGTCACGTGCGGTGCGCGGGATCGTGCGCTTCGTCCTCAATTTCAATCGCTCGATCGACACCCTGATCCTCGCGTTGATCCTGGTGAGCGCGGTCGGTCTCGGCCCGTTGCCGGGTGTGATCGCGCTCGCGATCCACAGCGTCGGCGCGCTCGGGAAACTCTTCTACGAAGCGATCGAGACACTCGAGCCCGGACCGGTCGAAGCGATGAAGTCCGTCGGCGCGTCGCCGATGCAGGTGGTTCGCTGGGGGATCTGGCCGCAATTCGCGCCGCACTTCATCTCGATCGTGCTGTTCCGCTTCGAACTCAACGTGCGCGTGTCGACGGTGCTCGGTCTCGTCGGCGCGGGCGGCATCGGCTTTCTGCTCATCACGTACATGCGCGGCGCGGAGTACTCGAAGGTCACCGCGGTAATCGCCGCGATCGTGGTGCTGGTGATGGCGCTCGATGCGGTCTCGACGCGTTTGCGACGAAACGTTCGGTAGGCACTACCGCAGGCCTCACCCCGGCTGGCGTGCGCGGTGCGTGCCGAAGGCGTTCGCGTGATCAGCGCACTGCGCTCAGTCGATCACGGTCCCAGCGCCAGACTCACGCCCCCATCATTCCAGCCCCTCTCTCGACGACGCCCGTCTTCGCGCGCTACGCGCTGGCGTCGGAGGGAGAGGGGGCGCGCGGCCGCGGGGGTGAGGTCAACCCACTACGTTCCGACGTTCACCGCCCACGGCGGCGGATCGCGATCTTCGCGTCGCGCGCGCGGCGGCACTTCGAAGAGCTGATGCTCCAAGCGCTGCAGCAGCGCGACGAGTGACTTCGGGTCGTGCGCCGACACCGCTACACCGCCCTGCGAGCGCGCGATCGCGGCACCCACGCCGGGAGGCGCGGCGTCGATCTTGTTGAACACCAGCAGCCGGGGGATCTCGCGGAGACCGAGTTCCTCGATGAGCTTGTCCGTGGTCTCCATGTGGTCCTCGTATCGCGCGTCCGACGCGTCGACGAGATGCACGAGGAGATCGGCTTCGGCGGCTTCCTCGAACGTCGCTTTGAACGCCGCGACGAGGTCTTTCGGCAACTCGCGGATGAAACCCACCGTGTCGGTGAGAATGATTTCTCGCGATGGCTCGAACACGGTCGGTTCCGGAAGCGCCTCGCTCTCGGCGGTCTCGTCGTCGCTCGGTGGCGGCGGCGGAATCGTGCCGTGTCGGAACGTGATTCCGAGGCCCGCGGTGGCGCTGAGGTCTTGCATCGCCTCGCGCAGATCGAGACGTCGCGAGCGCGGATCGAGCGTGGCGAAGAGTTTGTCCTCCGCGAGCACGCCGGCCTTCGTGAGCGTGTTGAGCAGCGTGCTCTTGCCGGCGTTCGTGTACCCGATGATCGCAGCGGTGGGCATCCCGGACTTCGCGCGCCGACCGCGTCGCTGCCGGCGCTGCTTTCCGATGTCTTTCAACTGATTCTCGAGATACGTGATTCGATCGCGCGCGCGACGGCCCGCGATCTCCAATTTCGTTTCACCCGGGCCGCGGCCGCCGATTCCGCCGGTGAGTCGCGAGAGCGAATCGTCCTTCTGACCGAGGCGCGGAAGCATGTACTTCAACTGCGCCAGTTCGACCTGGAGCTTGCCGTCCCGGCTGTCGGCGCGCTGCGCGAAGATGTCGAGAATGAGCTGCGTGCGGTCGATGACCTTGAGGTCGGTGATCGACGCGATGCTCGCCGCCTGCGCGGGTGCGAGATTGCGATCGAAGATCAGCACGTCGGCGTCGAGTTGCATCGAGCGCAGCACGACTTCATCGAGCTTTCCCTTGCCGAGCACGTAGCGCGGATCGAGCTGATCACGCACCTGCACGATCTCGTCGGCCACTTCGACGCCCGCGGTGCGCGCCAGCTCACGTAGCTCGCGAAGCGAGTCTTCCACGTGATGCGCGTTCTTCTTGTCGCTCACGTGCACGAGCACCGCGCGACCGTCCTTCGCCTGCACCGAGCGACCACGCGAGATGCGCGTGAATTCTTCTTCGAGTGATCGGACGAGCGCGACGAAGTCTTCTTCTTCGACGAATCGATGCAACGGGACCGGGCCGTACTCGCGCCAGAGATCGCCGTTCTTGTTCTCGGGAAGCAGATGCGCCCAGTACACCGGCCCCACGCCGCCATCGGGCGCGACCTGCACTGCGGCAACGAGATCGAGTCGCAGACGCGACAAGTCGACGAGGTCGTCGCGCGTGAGCGGTTCGGCGCGCAGATGTGTATGCACCAGGCGAATGCCGCGGAAGCGTCCTGCTGCGGCGCGAAGACGGCCGATGTCCGGCAGGAACAACTTCGACGCGTCGCCGACGATGACCGACTCGATCTGCCCGCTTCGGTTCACCAGCACGCCGACCTGGCGCGACGTGGCCACCGATGCGTCGACGAGGTTGCGAGCGAGTTCCGTGGAGGCGATTCGGTCTGAAGGTACGCGCCGGCGGTAGAGCCGTTCGAGGGTCTTGATGTCGCTCGGCGCGAGGCCAGTGGTATTGCCGAAGATCTCCAGG
>CBIHQZ010001071.1:0-3024 GCA_966212315.1 uncultured Myxococcales bacterium | reverse complement strand
GGCAACGATTCCGAAGCTTCGCCTGCGCGAAGCTCGCCGTGACCGAGAGGTGCGTACGATCGCCTCGGTCCGAGGGGAAAAAGCAGTATGTGGCGGCGCGTCGTGACGTGCCCCGAGTCCTTGCGCGGCGCGCCCGGAACTACGTGGCGTCGTGTTCGACGTATCATTCGACAGTGCAGCGACCCTCTCGAATCCTCGCCACGCTCAGCGCCCTTCTCGCAATGACTCACGCAGCGAGCGCTCAGTCGCGACCCTTCACCGTGTCCTCGTCCGACGCGAGCGCGCACGGCCTCTCGTCGATCGGTTTCTCGGTCGACCTGGCGGGCACCGGTTTGATCGCGACGCCATTTCCGTCGGCGAGGGAGTACGCGATCTTCAGCGGGCCGCCGGGCGGTCCCTTGCTCGTTCGCATCGAGCCGAGTGGCGGACGCATCACCGCCGAAGCGCTCGACGCATTGGTCACCGAGCATGGCGCCCGATGGGGTTCGCCGCTGACCCTCGGCGCTCGCGAGACCGTGACCCTCGACGAAGACACTCGTCCCGCGATCACGGCGAGCACCGGGACGTCGCTCGCATCGACGCAGTGGTGTGTCGTGTTGGTTCCCGCTCACACGATGCGTCGTCCGATGGGGCTGCTGGTCGCGTTCGGCGTCGAGAACGCCACCCGACTCACCTGCGCGCAGATCCTCGCGAACCGCTCGCTCGGAGCGTTCGCGCGCTCGTTTCGGGTGCATTAGCGAACGCACGTCACGACGCGCCGTCACACACTGCTTCTTCCAGCCCGCTCTGATTCGCGGCCCCATTGTCCCGGCAAGCGCGCACTCACCGGAGCGCTTGCCCGCACAGCAACCGGTACACGCCCTGCGGATGCGCCACGAACGCGCGCGTGAACGCCATGTAGGACCCGCCGTACGGACACTCCCATCGCGGCGCGCCGCCCGTTTCGCTCCAGCCGATTTCGCGTCCCAGATACGAATCGACACGCGGGACGCGACACACACTCCAACCGTCGAACTCGTCGATCGGTTCACGCCCCGGCAGATCGCTGCATCGCACGTTCGCGTCGGCGGGGAGGCTCTCGCGCACTTCGCACTGCGCAAAGTCCACGTCCGTTCGCGGGACGCATCCCACCGACTGATCGCTCGGTCCGAGCACGAGCATCGCGTCGTGCATCGACTCGATCACGTCGCGCGAACAGATCGATGCGACGCTGCCGAACTCTGGGTGCATTGCTGCGAGCGCGAGCATTCGCGGTGCGGGATACGCGGCAGCGCCCGCCGGCGTCGTGCACGATGGTTCGCCGTCGGCCCGAGCCGCTCCGATCGCATTCGACGAGGGCGGTGCGGCAATCGTGGCGGGACCGACGAACATCGTCACGTCGATCGGACGCATCGGTGTCGTGTCGGTTCGCCGGAACAGCGCCTCGTAGCGACTCGCTGGTTGGAGCGCTTCCGGATAGCGCGCACACCGTTCGTGCGGCGTGCCCGTGTAGCGAGTGGACGACGGATCGGCGAGATCGGGATCCGCGAGCGAGCAGTCGTCCTGCGTTTGCAAGAACACGATGGCGGCATCCGCGTTGCGCCGCGGCACGCATCCGCGTGTGAGTGCGAACAGGGCGGCTTCGAGCGGTTGTGGCCAGGGTGAAGCGTCGGCGAAGCCCTGCGCGGCGGCCGTTCGCACGCGCTCGATGAACGAGGTCGCGTCGTCGCCGCGCGTGAACGAGTACTCGAACTCGGGGATCTCGTCGGGGCGCAGGATGGTGGGATCGTCGGGAACGATCATCACGCGCACGTCGGCTTTCGGCTGGATCTCGAGCTGCCCGTCAGCGTCGATGTCGCCAGTGACGAGTCCCCGCACGAACGTCGCGACGATCTCCGCCTGCCGAGCGCGCTCCGCGGACGCGACGACGGCGTCGACGACGAAGAACACGTCGACCGCGTGCGGCGGGGGGAGGCGGATCTCGTCGGTCCACTCGGCGCGCACGGGATTCGACGGCGTGGACCGCACGACGCGGGCGTCGCAGCCGGCGGCGGTCGTGAGGAGGAGCGAAGCCACGAGTCGTCGAAAGTGCATCGCGGCGGTGCGTTGCAAGGGTCGCGCGCGGTGCGCGAGGAAGCGGTGGCACGATGGATGCGCGCTATTGCGGCGGCAAATCGCGATCCGTCGGGCCACGTCGGCGCTGTCCGTGGCAACGCGGTTGCTGCGCGAGGCAATGCGGTTGCGGGCTTTCGGCGAAGCGGTCCGTCAGGCGCTCGCTCGCGGCGCGCGCTGCCCGAGGGCTTCGTGGGCTGTCATCGCACCCGACGCGAACCACTCACGGAGCGCTGCACACCCCGGCGCCGCCGTCGCCGAGGCCGCATGTCGAGGGAATCGCGCACCACGCACCACCGCCGCGCTGGGCGCCGCAGCATGCCTGCCCGGGCTCTCCACACGCGAGACATCGTCCGTCGACGCACGTCCCTTCGGTGCATCCCGCGCGCGGACAGCACCGATCGCCGAGTCGACCGCACGCGTACGTGCAGCTTCCAGCGATGCATTCGAGCGTGCCGTCGCACAGCAAGCCGCTCTGTCCCTGGCAGCACGCCTGCGCCTCGGCGCCGCACACCATGCAGAGCCCGCTCACGCAGGCGAGGTGGTCACCGCAGAGCGCGGCGTCGTCCTGACAGGGATCGTTCGGAAGTGCCTCACGGATCGGGGTGCAATTCGCCAGGGCGGCGAGTGCGAGTGCGAGAAGCGAACGAACGAGCGACACGGCCGCGCACTCTGCCAAGGTCCCCACGCGAGACTCGCGCGAACCCCCACTCAGTCGAGTGGCCTGGTTCGCGAGTTTCCGTCGGCCGCCTCGGCTGGCGGGCCATCGCGAGATGCGAGCGTGATCGTGCTCTCCGTCTGCACCAGCGCATCGACACTCGGATTCGAAGCATCCACGTAGGACCATTCGGCGACGCACCGCGCGCATCGTGAGCGCAGTGGGTCCTCGCCCCCGATCCGGGGGGCGAGGTGTCGCCGGCAGGCGACGGAGTG
>CBIHQZ010001070.1:0-3024 GCA_966212315.1 uncultured Myxococcales bacterium | reverse complement strand
ACGAAATCCCGCGAGCAGTGCGCCGCCCGCGACGTCGAGTCCGAAGCTCCCGAACGAACACGCAGCGGGAGTCGTTCCGAAGTCGCCGTAACCGACGCCGTACTCGCGCATGCTCATCGCAGGATCGAAGGGCGCGCGCGGCGTGACGAGACCGCGGTGGCAGCGTCCCGCGTGTGCGACGGCCGGTGTCGCAAGGGCGGCGAGCGCGACGAGCGCGACGACACGAGTGCGGATCATTGCGACACCCCCGGTGCGGTCCAACCGTTGCCATCGACGTCGAGCACGAACGGGTTCGTGAATGCCATCGGCCAGGTCCCGGGCGACACCGTTCTCACATGGAAGCGCGGGTCGCTTTCGTCGGGCGGGGTGTTCGATTCGTCGCGATCGTCGATCTCCCCGTCGCCATCGAGGTCGGCAAGGTCGACGAGTCCGTCGTTGTCGTTGTCCACGGTCGGAGGCAATGGCATGCCCGCTTCGACCGAGATCCATCCGTCGTGTCCGCCCATCAGCTCGGCGATGTCGAACGAACCCTGGTAACGCAGCGTTCCGGTCGTGCCGAACGGATCGGCCGGATGCATCAACATCTCGCGCGGAATCGTTCGCGCAACGCGTCCGTTGACGACGATGCGCACTTCTGTGACCGGAATCCACGGCGCTGCGCGCACCGCGATTTCGAGTGTCGAACCTGCGGCCGGGACGAAGGGCTCGAGTCCCGGCGGATGATCCCCTGCCGCCGCATGAACGCGCGCGTCGACGTACGGTCCGTTCGTCCCGACCATGTGCCCAGCGCGAACCGCCGCGTTGAAAGCCGCGCGATCGAAGTGCGCGAGATCGAAGCCCGCGAGCACGATGTTGCGCGGGTACCCGAGTTGTTCTTCGGTGAGCGAGTGACTGTCGCTGTTCGCGGTCCCCGCGCGGCGGATCCCGGCGTTGAGCAACGCGTGCCACACGGCGCGGTACTGAATGTTCGAGAGCACTCCCTGGCCTTGCATCGCCTCCTGCGCGTCCCAGTCGATGTTGCGATGGGTCGATCCGTTCGGATTCGCGTAGAGCACGCCCACGCTCGTTCCATCGTCGCGGCCCGGAAGCGGACGGGTCGGATTGAATCGCAGCATGCGCAGCAGTCCGAGATCGCGTCCGATGATCGAGTTCGCGGTCGGGTGATTGATCTGGATGACGCCCTGCTCACCGGGAACCGTCGCCGCCGCGAGTCGATCGAACAACTCACCCGGTTGCATCAGTTCGTCCCACGGCGCGCCATCGCGCGGCATGCTCGGGTCGTATCGAATGGGCCATGATCCCACGTGACCGATGACCTTCGGCGTCGTCGCGCCGGGCGGATAGAACCACGGCACGTTCGGTGTGGCCTCCACACCCGGCATCACGACCATGCGTCCCTGCGCGTTGAGCATCTGGATCGCCGGATCGAAGTTGCCCACGACGTCGTGCTCGGTGGCGGCGATGACTTGGATGCCCGACGTGATGAAGGTCTCGACGCGATCGACCGCGGGGAGCGTGATGTCGAAACTGCGTCCCGAATGGACGTGGAAGTCACCGGCGAGTGCATCGGTCGGGAAGATGCCGGGGAGATTCTCGAGGGCGAGCTGCACGCGTTCGTCGCCGCCTTCGGTAATCGAGAGTTGCGTGCGCGCGAGGGTTCGCGACGGACCCGCATGCGCGTAGACCCAGTACGTTCCGGGCGCGATGGTGAGCGACGCGTGCCCCGAATATGCGAGGGCGCGATTGCACGCGGGTGCGGTCGAGTGCGGCGGTCCGAGGTAGGGCGCGCAGTTGCGATCGAAGTACCCGTTCTCGGTGCCGTGGACCGAATCGCGCGGGGTCGCCGCGGTCGGAACGAAGATGATCTCGGCGTCGAGCGGCTGATGGCTCGTGGCGTCGGTGACGTCGATCGTGACGTGTGTGAGTGGCGTGACGACGATGTCGCCGAATCCTTCGGCGGACTGTGTCGCGACCGGTTGACCGAGCGGCCGGCCGTTGCGCGAAACGCGTGCGCGATACGTGTGACCCGCGGGGACGTGGACGGCGAAGCGACCGTCGGCCGTAGGAATCGCCTGTGACCAGGGATGGATGGACGCCTCGTCGTCGCTGCCATCGGGGCCGGGCTCGTACACGAGTACGTCGGCACGGCGTTCGTCACCGCCGATCGCTTCGCCGCTCGCCGTCACGACGCGCCCGGTCAAGACCTGCACCGGTTCGTTGAACACCTGGCGTCGTACTTCGAGCGCAAGTTCCGCGGCCGGATCGACGCCCGCGCCCGGTGCGGCGAGGATGATTCGCTCGAACGCCATGCCGTCACCGCTCGTGAGCACGATGCGGGGCGTTCCCTGCGCTGCAATCGTCGGATGCGAGAAGCCCTCCACCCGTTCGCGCGTGCACGCGACCGTCGCATACGCACTCTCCGGTGCCACGTGTGACGACGCGACCACGAACGGCGCGCGTCGCCACGCCGTGTCGAGATTGAGCAAGTCGAGCGCGGGTTGATGGAATCCCTGGCCGGGTAGCGGAACGAACGGCGTCAGTCCGCGATCGCCGAGCCAGTAGCCGTCGGTCAGCGTCGATGCCCAGATCGTCGAGCCGGCGTTGAAGATCTCGGTGCGCACGCGAATCCCGCGGTCGCACGGCCGAAGTTCGTAACGCGTCACGACACGGATCGCCGCATCACCCTCGAGATGCCCACGTGCGACGATCACGGCCGGCTCTTGCGACAGGATCTCGATCGACTCGTAGTGGGTGCCGTCGCGCGGAAGAATGCCGGTTGCGACGTAGATCTGATGGATGTGATCGGACCCTCCGGCCGGAGCGATGTCGAGAATATTTCCGCCCGTTGTCGCCAAATGATTCGGATGATCGATTGAGTCGATGACCACTGTGAGAAAATCATTCGCCATCACGTAGTCGCCGACGGCCCCGAGTGCGGCATGTCCGCGGGGGCGCTGCGACGAGTCGGTCATTCGAACCGCGCTGGACGTCGTACTTCCGCACGCGAACGTGACGCCCTCACAG
>CBIHQZ010001069.1:0-3028 GCA_966212315.1 uncultured Myxococcales bacterium | reverse complement strand
GTTCGCACGCGGCGTGGGCGACGTGCGGGCGCGCGCGAGCGTGATCCCCGCGATGGGCGCCACGACGACGATGGCGACGATGCCCGCGGCGACCGCGACGATCGGAATCCCGGCGCGCGGTTGAACGCTCGTGACGGGCGGCGCGAAGACCGGCGCCGCGATCTCCGCGGGACGCGGGCTCGGCGCGATCGCGGGCGACGGTGCGAATACGCGCGCGGGCGCCGGGGTCACGGTGGTCGCTTCGAGAAGATCGTCCGGCTCGAGAACCTGCGTGTGGCCGGTGGATTCGGGCGGCGGTGGTGGTGTCTGCGTGGCAAGCGCCGCGCGCGCGCGTCCGCCGTCGCTTCGATCGCGTGCGACGACGCCCGAATCGACGCCCGGCGACGAAGGCACGTCGGCCGCGAGGAACGTACGAAGCTGACCCTCGCGCGATGCGAGCCACTCGCCGAGGTCCTTTTTCAAGTACGTCGTGACGGCACGCGCGCTCGCGATCCCTGCGCCGGAGTCTTCGATGGCCTCTGCGAACTCTGCCGCGGTCGCGAACCGTCGATCCGGGTCGCGATCGAGCGCGCGCAGCACGATGTCGTCGAGCGCACGCGGCACATCCGCACGCACTGCAGAGGGTCGGCGGATCGTGGATCCGAGCGCCGATCGCATGATCTCCGCGTCGGTGTTGCCGGGGAACAAGCGCGATCCGACGAGGCACTCCCACATCACGACGCCGGCAGCGAAGATGTCACTCTGGACCGTGGCAATTCCGTCGAATTGCTCGGGCGCCATGTACGCCAGCTTGCCCTTGAGTTGCCCGTCGCGCGTTTCCGTCACGCGCGCTGCGGCTTTCGCGACGCCGAAGTCCGCGATGCGCGTGATTCCGTCGAGCCCGACGAGGATGTTCGGCGGGGACACGTCGCGATGCACGATGCCGTACGGATTGCCCGCCGCGTCGGTGAGTTCGTGCGCGGCATGAAGACCAAGCAACGCGTCGACGACGATGCGCGATGCGACCGTGTGCGGCAGCCCGGTCTTGCGGCCGGCGGCCGAGCGGAGCAGCGCGACGAGCGCCGCGCCTTCGACGTAATCCATGACGAGGTAGAGCCCGTCCACGTCGCTCGCGTCGATGACGCCGACCACGTTCGGATGACGGATCTTCGCGGAGAGCCGCGCCTCGTCGAGAAACATCGTCACGAACTGTTCGTTCTCGCGAAGGTGCTCGTGGCAGACCTTGACGGCGACGACCCGTTCGAACCCGCCCGAGCCGAGCGCGCGACCCACGTAGACCGTGGCCATTCCGCCCGAGGCGACCTTCTCGAACAGCTCGTAGCGACCGAGACGCTTGAGAGGCGCTGGGTTCCGTGGGGTCGGATGTTGATTCGGCAATGACATCGCGACCGAAACAGTCTTACCGGCACCCGCCGGGAACGCAAGAGCGCGCGCCGGTGGGTGGAGTCGCCGGCAGGGGGACGGTATTAGCTTTCTGTCATTTCGCTGTGCGGCGGACCACGCGGCTCGAGGCATTTCGGTGCCTGTTTCCCGCTCGCGACGCGTGACCCGGCCCGGGCGGGGAAATGTCAGAAAGCTAATACCGTCCCCACGGACGCGCATGGCCGAGCGCCGTACACACTCGATACGCCGCGTCCGTCCGCTGTGCGCCTTCGTGCCCATGAAGCACGCTCTGCGCGCACGAACCGGCTTCCGCACTCGCTCCCGCGGCCACGCAGTCCGACCCTTGCCCGTGAACCGGCGCTCGACGTCCGGCGTCGAGGTTGCACGAGGACCCAGGCACATGGCGCTCGTCGTGACGCTTCGCGAACTCGGCTTTCCGCTTGTCGATCCCGGCGATGGAACGTTGCTCGTCGATGGGATCCGCGTAACGGCCGAGTCCGGATGGATTCATCTCGTGTTCGACAGCTCCCTCATCGACTTTCCCCCTGGGTTGCCGCTTCGCGTCGCGCTGCGCCCGGCCTTCGGAGGGGAAGACCCGACGGCGGAGATCCATAGTTCGCTCGACTCACCGCTCGAGGACGCGCGGCTGCTGATCGTCGCCGCGCTGCAGAGCGAGATCGCGCGACGCATTGCGCGCGCACGTGGGCCACATGCGTTCGTGCCGGGGCGGTTCGCGTGAGCGCTTCTTCACGCGAGCGTGCGGCTGCGGTGCTCGAGGCCGGTCACGGGGAGATCATCGACGACTGGGTTGCGCGGACCCGCGCCGATCAACGCGTCCCGACCCGGCAGCTCAGCGATCCGGCGCTGATCGATCACGTGCCCGCCCTGCTCGCGGCCATCATCTCGAGGCTGCTGAGCGGCACCACGGTTCGTTCGATCGAGCGTGACGTCGGCCGAGGCCCCGCATCGCACGCGCACTCGGTGTCACGGCACGCGCACTCGGTGTCACGCTTCGACGCCGACTACGACGTAGCCGCCGTGATTCGTGAGTTCGCGCATCTACGCGCCGCGGTGCTTGCGCGACTGCGGGCCGAATCGGTGGTGATGGATCAGTCCACCGAGGAACTCATTCACGCGGCGCTCGACGAAGCCATCGGGACGGCAGCCGCGGAGGTCGCGCGACAGCAGCAAGCGCTCTTGCAAGCGATCATCGCGCAGAGCGCCGAGGGCATCGTCGCGGCCGACGCCGACGGACGCTTCCGGATCTACAACGAGGAAGCCGTACGCCAGCACGGGATCAAACGCGACGACGTCGCACCGACCGAATGGGCGCAGGCCTACGGTCTGCTCAGCGAGGCGGGCGACCCGTTGCCTCTCGAACAGACACCGCTCTACCGGGCGATGCACGGCGAGCGGATACCCGACGCACGCTGGCAGGCGCGTCGCCCCGACGGATCGATTCGTCATCTCTCGGGAAGCGCAACGCCGTTGTCTCTCGGCAGCGGCTCTGCGGTTGGCGCGGTACTCATCTCGCGCGACGACACCGAGCGCGTGCTGGCAGAACGGAACAGCGCGCTGCTCGCGCACTTCAGCCTCGTGCTCGCGCGATCGCTCGGCGGCCGGGACACGGTTCATCAACTGCTCG
>CBIHQZ010001068.1:0-3029 GCA_966212315.1 uncultured Myxococcales bacterium | reverse complement strand
ATCTGCGACGGCGAGACGTAGATGTCGTCCGGGCCGGGGAGGTAATTGTAATCGGGCGCGCGGAGGAAGCCGAATCCATCGGAGAGGCACTCGAGCACGCCGTCTGCGTAGACCTCGCCGCGCTTCGCAGCGTGGCCCTGGAGCAGCGCGAAGATCAGGTCCTGTTTGCGCATCCCGGCGGCACCCTCGATGTTGAGGTCCTTCGCCATGACGAGCAGTTCGGGAATCTGCTTGAGCTTGAGTTCGCGAAGATGAATCGCTTCCATGCGTCCCTGTTTCGTTTGGGGTTTGTGAGTCGGCGAGCGCCGACGCGGTTGGGTGAGAGTGGCGGCCGACGCAGCGACGCTCGCAGCGGGTACGCGTGAGGACTCGTTGCGAGCTTCACGGGCGATGCGCGAGGTGCGGAAGGCAGCGGTGCTGATCTGGGATTCGCGCGGCCCTGGTGAGTGCTCGGGACGCGGTCCGATGCTTCGGACCGGCGCAAGCTAGGCGGGTCGATTCCGAGTGTCAAGCGAGCGATTCGGCGCCGCGAATCAAGGGTGATTCGTGTGCGGCGCGCGCGCGTTCGACAACGTGCCGCGCGCGGGATGATCACCCCTACACTCCATCGATCGGACGCGACACGGAGGACGATGCGATGAAGGTGCTGGTGGTCGGTGCAACGGGCGGTACGGGCAAACATGCAATGCGAATGCTGTTGGAGCGCGGCGACGAAGTGACCGCGCTGGTGCGCTCGCCCGCTTCGATGGAGATCAAGCACGATCGACTGCGCCTCGTGATCGGCGATGCGCGCAATCCCGAAGACGTCGAACGCGCTGCCGAAGGCCAGGACGCGATTCTCGTGGCACTCGGCGCACGCTCACTCGGCAAGACCGATCTGCAGGAGCGGTTCTTCACCAACGTCGTCGCCGCGATGAAGAAGCATGGCGTGAAGCGGATCGTGAACCTCTCGGCATGGGGCGCTGGGAGCAGCGACAACGAGACGAAGTTCGTCTTCCGGATCTTTCGCGCGCTCGTGCTGCGCAACGTGTGGCCCGACAAAGAGCGCGGCGAAGCGATCATGCTCTCGAGCGGCGTCGAATACGTGAACCCGCGGCCGGGGCGTCTTCTCGACAAGCCTGCGAAGGGCGGTGTGAAGGCCGCGCTCACCGGCGCAGGAATCAAAGCGGAGTTGTATCGCGAGGACCTCGCGAAGTTCATGGTCGAGCAGCTCACCAGCGATGCCTGGAAGAACCAGTCGCCGATCGTCGGCTACTGACGACTCGGGAGCGCGTTCGACGAATCGCACCGGCGCACCTCGTGCAGGGCATGTCGCCGATGCGCACTCACTGCATTGCAATCTTCGCGGGGGCCGCATCGGTGTGGATCGCGAGCGCCTCCGCGCTGGCGATGCCGACGGTGGGCACCGCGATCCCGCGTTTCGACATTCGTGACGTGACGGGCGACCGACATGCGGACACGGAATTGCGCGGCAAGCCGACGCTCCTCGTGGTGATGACGAGTCGCGGATCGTCCGACGCCGCGAGCGCATGGCTGCAGGCGACCGAGCGCCGCTACGGTGCGAACCGCGTTCGTCTGGTCGCGATGGTGAGCGAGCATCTGGCGTCGATCATTCCGACCGCGATGGTTCGTGACGTCGCGCGCTCGCGTTCGCCGCGTCAGTACTGGCACACGACGTGGCTGGATCGCAGTGGCAGCGTCGGTCGAACACTCGGCCTGCCGCGCGATGCGCACCTCCCGTTCGTGTTTGCGATCGATGCGAACGGCGTCGTGCGAGCCAGTGCACATCGGCCGTTCGATGCGAATGCGGCGCGCGAAGTATGGTCGGTGATGGAAGGCTCGCGGTGACGACGCGCTACTTGCGCGGCTTCCATTCGATGACAAATCGCACCGCGTTGTCCGCGATCGCGACCGGCTCGCCGACGGTTCCCTTCACGCCGACGACGTCCAGCATCGCTTCGAACCCGCCGGCCGCGACCGCGTAGACGCACGGCGCGACGTTGCGTTCCGCGACGTAGCGAACGGTCAGCGTGCCGCTGTGATCCGAGGTGCGGACGTACTCGTACTCGCTGCCGCGCCCCGACGATTTCGAGAGGTCGTTCATGCGCGAAAGAATCGTGTGGGGCGTCGCGCCGAACAGTCGGAGAAATCCGTCGACCATGAGCCGCACCACGGGGATCAATCCAAGGAGCACGGCCTCGCGCGTGATCTTGCGCGTGAGCGGAAGTCCACCGACGCGCTCGATCGCGAGGTAGATCGGCAAGACGCGTCGTCGCTCGATCCACGCACTCGCCGGCGGCGGATTGTCGAGCAACTCGCCAGCATCGTCGGAGACGAACGCACGCACTTTGTCGAACACCCCTTCACGTCGCAGCGCGGCGGCGAATCCACGCATCACGGCGCCCTTGACGGCGGGCTCGACGGTCTCGACTGGAGGCATCGCGGCCAGCCTAGTTCGGTTCGAGTGCCGCACGCACCAACGATGCGACGTGCGGCGGCGGCTCAGCGCCGTGGCGTCCATTCGATGACGAATCGCGCGCTGTTTCCGCGGCCGTCGTTGATCACCTCGGGCTCGCTCACGGTGCCGGTCGCGCCCGTCGCGTCGATCATCGCTTCGAAGCCACCGGCCGCAACGGAGAACACCGAGATGGGAACGTTCGTCTGCGCGGGGTAGCGCACCAGCATTCGCGCGGTGCGCTCGGATGTCTGCACGTACTCGTATTCGATCCCGCGCGTCGAGGTGCGTGACATGTCGGAGATGCGCGAAAGGAGCGTGTGCGGCGTCGCGCCGAACAATCGCAAGAACCCGTCGATGACGATCTTCGCGAAGGGAAGGAGGCCGAGCGTCACGGCCGCGCGAGAGATCTTTCGCACGCCCGCGAGTCCGGCAACTTCCTGGATGGCGATGTGGAGAGGTTCGATGTCTTTGCTCTCGACCCAGACGCTGGCGGGCGGGGGGTTGTCGAGAAGCGCGGCGACCGACGGCGTGAGCTTCGCGCGAACTTTGTCGTAGAGCCCTTCGCGTTTCA
>CBIHQZ010001067.1:0-3030 GCA_966212315.1 uncultured Myxococcales bacterium | reverse complement strand
ACCGCTTCCTGCGGCTGCTGCCCGACCCGGAGGCGCGCACCGAGCTGCGCGGCGCGAGTGAAGCGACCGTGAACTGATCCGCCTCATTCGAGACAATCGCTCGAAGCAGAAGAACACTTGGCGATTCACGTCGCGACCGTATGCTCCGTTCTCGCGCCGAGAACCCGATGCCTACGAAGATTCTCCTCATCGATGACGAAGCTCCGCTGCGAGACAGCCTCGTCTACGCGTTTACTCGCGAGGGCTTCGAGATCACGACCGCCGTCGACGCGGAGACCGCGCTGGCGGAGATGGAGACCAGCTCGCCCGATGTCGTTCTGCTCGACGTGATGCTCCCGGGGCTCGACGGCTTCCAGCTGTGCAATCGACTCCGCGCGCAGTCGGACGTTCCGATCGTCATGTTGACCGCCCGTGATCAGGTCGCCGACCGTCTGCGCGGCTTCGAATTCGGCGCGGACGACTACGTCACCAAACCGTTCAACACCCGCGAACTGGTCGCGCGCGTGCGCTCGGTCGTGCGCCGTCGCGAAGGAGCAAAGCGCCTGCTGGACGAGAGTCGCGCGGTGCTGGCGCGGATCGACGAAGTCGGCGCGCGAGTGCCGAAGGCGCCGTCTAGTCATCGCGTCGACAAGCTCGTGGCCGGGGAGATCACGCTCGATGTGGTCGAGCGACGGGCGGTCGTCCGCGGGCGCGAGATCGTACTCGGCGATGCCGAAGCGGAGATCCTGGCTGCACTCATTCGTGAACACAGGCGCGTGGTGACCCGCAGCGAATTGATCGCCGCGGTATGGAGCGATCGCGGGAACGAATCGCTCCCGATGCTCGAAGCGCTTGTGCGCTCGCTGCGACTGAAGATCGAAGTCGATCCCGCGCGCCCGCGACTTCTCGTGAGTGTGCCCGGCATCGGTTTCCAGTTGATGTGACCCGGATGACGCTCGGGCCCGTGGCCGCATGAGACTGCGAACGCGGCTTTTTCTCACGCATGCGTCGCTGACGGCCGCGAGCATCGTGATCGTCGGTGCGTGCGCGATCTGGTTCTGGGCGCGGTACGTCGTGTCGTCGACGCAGGCGGATCTGTCCGCGCGCGCGACCGCGCTCTCCGCCAACGTGACCGACTGGCTCGAGCGCAACGATCGCTCGCGTGTCGAAACGATCGTGCGTCGCTACGGTGCGCAGGAAGACGTGTGGCTGCGCGTCATCGATCCCGACGGGCATCTCATCGCCACGTCGTCGCCGCGCGATGATCGTCACATCGGCGACTGGCGCGGAGTTCCCGGCGTCTCGGAAGCGCTGGCAGGACGCGACTGGCAAGGCGTCGGCCGCGGCGTGAATTCGACGGACGAACGGATCATCGAGGCGCGACCGCTGATGCGGAACGGTCACTCGTACGGAGTGCTTCGTATCGCACGCACGCTCGCATCGGTGCGCGCGCGTCAGCGGTGGTCGTTCGGCGCGATGGCCGCGATGCTGGCCGGCGCCCTCGCGCTCTGCACGCTCGTGAGCCTGTGGCTCGCACGTGCGTTGTCGAAGCCGGTCGATCGCATGCGTGCGACGGCCGCCGCGATCGGGCGAGGGGAGTTCGGCCACCGCGTCGGCGAGACGCGAGACGACGAACTCGGCGAACTCGGGCGCGCGATCGACACCATGAGTGCCCGGCTCGCGTCCCTGGACGACGACCGCCGCGCGTTTCTCGCGCGCGCATCGCACGAACTTCGGACCCCGCTCACGAACGTGGTCGCCACACTGGAGGCGCTCGAGTCGGGAGCCGGCGACGAACCGCAGCTTCGCGCGCGCTTCACCAAGACCGCGCTCGACGAAGTGCGGCGCCTCGCGCATCTGGTCGAATCGATGCTCGACCTCGGTCGCATCGAGGCGGGTGTGACAGAGATCGAGCGGCGCCCCGTCGATCTCGAGGACATGCTGCTGCACACCGTCGAACCGCTCGTCGCGCGTTTCGCAGCGGCGAACGTCACGCTCGAGCGCCGGCTCGCGCACGGTGTCTGGTGCGATGGCGATCCACAGCGGCTGCAGCGCGTAGTCCTGAACATTCTCGACAACGCCTTGCGGCACACGCCCGCAGGGCGAACCGTGATCGTGTCGCTGCGCCGAGAAGGGCCCGATGCGTCGATCGAAGTGCGTGACGGCGGCGAGGGGTTCGATCCGGCGGGAGCGGCGCACGCGTTCGACGAATTCTTCGCAGCCAATCGCGGCAGTGCGCACGGCGGCAGCGGACTCGGTCTGGCGATCGCACGCCGCATCGTCGACGCGCACGGCGGCCACATCGCCGCGAGCAATGCGCCGGACAAGGGCGGCATCGTGACGGTTACACTTCCTGCGCGCGCGAACGGTTGACTGCGACGGCGAATAATTTGCCCTTCGTTGCGCTGCGAACGAGAGTCCCCGCATGTCGATGCGTGGCGGGCTCACCATCGCGTCGGCTCTTGCCGCAGCGATTGCGCTGATCGACGCGGACGCGATTGCGCTCGACCGGCAGGGGAGCGCGCACGGCGGGAGCACCGCGCCGACGACGTCCGGCCGCAACATCTCCGGTTCGCTCTTTCTCGGCGCGGCGTTCTTCAATCCGAGCTACGGGGCGCGCCCTGACAACAGCGGTCTCGCACTCATGCGATACGGCGCGCATCTCGACGTCGACCTGCTCGGAAGCCTGTTGTCCATCCCGCTCGACTTCAACGTGTTCAGCGATCGCACGCGCTCCGGCGTCGCGGCGCTCGCGCCGAGTGAATTCGATGTCATCGCAGGCCTGACATCCACTCGCGCGGCAGGCCCCGGCGGCGCATTCGAAGTGGGCGCGCGCGTCGAGCACGATGCGCCCGCGGATCGCCCGGGATTCCAGCAGTCGTATGCCGACGTCCGCGCGCGCTATCTCTTCTCGCTCGCCGATGCCGTGCCGTCCGTCGGTCGTGCGCTGGCAACCGGCGACTTCTCGGGATGGCTCACGCTCGGGTGGTTCGCGATCAACCCGAGTTACGCGGCGCGACCCGACAACACGGGGCTCGCGTTGTTCCGCTA
>CBIHQZ010001066.1:0-3036 GCA_966212315.1 uncultured Myxococcales bacterium | reverse complement strand
CGTGCGCGCGCTCGACTGGACGACGACCTATCCGCGCTCCATATCCGGGCCGACATCGTGATTGCCATCGGTCAGCCCGCTCCGGATTTCTTCCTCGCATCGAGCCGCGGCGAGCCCGTGCGGTTGTCGGACTATCGCCGACGGAAGATCGTCGTCGTGTACTTCTATCCGAAGGACGACACGCCCGGATGCACGATGGAGGCATGCGGCTTTCGCGATTCGTACGAGCAGTTCGTCGAAGCGGGAGCCGAGGTCATCGGCATCAGCTCCGACGACTTCGCGCGGCATCGCGCTTTCTCCGAGAAGTACAGCCTCCCGTTCCTGTTGCTCAGTGATCCGGGCGGCAAGGTGAGCGACGCGTACCGCGTGAAATCGACGGCGTGGATCCTCCCCGGTCGCGAGACGTTCGTGATCGATCAACAAGGCGTCCTTCGACACCGGTTCGCGTCGCAACTGCAGATCGGCCGACACATCGACGAAGCACTCGCGGTCGTGCGGCGTCTCGCGGCGGGCGGGGCGGCGGCTAGCGCGTAGAGCGAGCGATCGAGGGCTTCTCGAGGCGAAAGTGGCTGTGTCGCTGCGTGAGCACACGCCGGCCGCGACGCGAGAGGCCGCGCGGGGCGACCGCCACGATCACGCATCCACGATACGTGAGCATCACGGTGTGGAATGGCGCCGGTTCCGCGTCCGATGAACGCAAGCCAGTGGTCGCCCATTCGTCACCGACGTCTCGGAGAACGCCTACCAATGCCGTGAACGCGGCGGTATCGGCGAGCATTGCCTCGCACTCGGTCACGACGGCGACGTAGCCAGCGCCTGGAAGCCACGCGAGGTCACCGAGGCAATCGCGGAACGCGTTCCAGTTGCGACCGAAGTAGTTCGGAAACTGAAACGCCGCCGCGAACTCGTCGAAGATTGCGTCCGTCGAAGTCATCGTGGCCCCACGAAGGATCCGCACGATCGTTTCCGGGTCATTCAATGCGGATCGCTCGACGCGCTCGGTGAGTGTCGCCGGGTCGATGACGCCGAGGTGAATCCACGGCGGCTGAGTACTGAGCCAGAAGTGCGTCATGGATCCGGTGTCGATGGTAATTGCGCTGCCATTCGCTACTGCTGCGTGTGCTGCGTCCAGAACGTTTCGAGAAACACCTTCGCGCGTTGCGCAGTGTCCGCCGCGGGCTTCTCGATGCGGAACACCTCGCGGTCCTCCCACGTCACCGCGACGCCGAGCGCCCGCGCGAGCAGCGCCGCGAAGTCGTCGAAGACGGGGTCCTGCACGCCGTCCTCCGTGCCGTTCATCGGGGCATGAAGTTGAAGACGATCCGAATCGCGCCGTCGGCGAGGATGTGAATCTCGGGCTCGCCGTCGCTGTCGAAGCCGCTGATTGCGATCGTGGTGGGTTCCATGGCGATGAGAATGCACCGGGCGCCATGATTGCGACGGCATCGTTCACTCGCGCGCTCTCCCGTCACGCCACCCGTACGCATCCACATACGCGCGCAAATCGGGATCCTCCGCGCCCATCGGCGGAAGCCACTCGCCCACCAATTCCCGATCCCACCAGGGCTCGCCCGCCGCGCGCGGACGATGAAAGCGGTACCGATACAACAGCACGCGCACGTACCGCGGCGGCCCATCGCGAAACGGATCGCGCGCGAACAACGTCGAGACGCCGCGATCGCCGTGCAGCAGTTTCCACACGAGATGCATGAGCCACGGCTCGTCCTCCGCGCTCGACATCGCCGCGAACCACATCTGCCAGTCGAGTCGATAGTGGTACGGCGAGATCCAACACGGACGCCGGCGCGGATCGCCCGGCTTGCAGGGGAACTCGTACGCCTCCCAATGCGCGCTCGCATCGAGCGTCGCGCTGCGCGTCCCTTCGATCACGATCTCGGGCCGCGCGCGTCCGACGCTGCCGAATGCACCGTACGTGTTCACGAGACGCAGCGGATCGAAGGTTGCGTTCATCACCTGTCGCGACGAGATCATGTTCGCGACTGGGGCCACGCTCAGCAACGCGACGGTCACCACGAGCACGATTGCCGCGATGCGCGTCGACCGCACGGGCTCGGCAGGGACGGCGTCGATGCGCGACCGCCACGCGCGCGGCACGAGCCGACGAAACGCACTGTCGTCGAAACACGCGATGCAGACGGTGAGAGTGATCCAGTTGAGAAACGCGAGATTGCCGCTCGCGATCAGGATCAGTTGAAACGCTACGAGGAACACGCCGGCCGTGTGGCGCACGCGCCGTGGCCCGAACACGAACCACGGCACCACGAGTTCGACGAAGTGATTGAACAGCACGCCGGTCGCGTGAAACCACGATGGCATCGCGTGGAGCAGCGGGCTGAGTGGATTCGGGATCGGCTGCGTCTCGTAGTGGAACGCGAGACACGTGAGCTGCCGCCAGCACGGGTCGCCACGCAGCTTGATGAGTCCCGCGCCGAACATCACGCGGAACGCGAGCCAGCGCAGCAGCCAGAACACCGCGGCCGGGGGCGCACCGCGTGACGCGAAGGGCGCGATGCTTCGCAGACCGCAGAGGAAGATCGCGAGGAAGCCGGTCTCGGTGAGCAGCGTCTCCCAGCCGTAGCCGTAGAAGATCTGACCGACGTTCACGAACGACAGGTAGAGCGCCCAGAGTGCGAACTGCAACGCAACGTTGGTGATGCCCGCGAGCGCTGCGAGCGAGAGTGCGATGCCGGCGCCGGCAGCGATTCGCAGCGTGGTGTCGGACGCGCCGATCCAGAACAACGTGGGAAGGTGCATCGCCGCGCGGAAGCGCGAGCCGTCGTGCGCAGCGAGTTGTTCGCCGAGAAACTGCTGGATCGGCAGCAGTCCGTTCGAGCCGAGCAGCGGAAGGAGTTGCCGTTCGAGTGAGACGAACGCGACGAGGTACACGAACGCCAGCAGGCGCAGGAACACGAAGCGGGTGAGCCACCATCGCGGCGCCGGTTGCGGCACGAAGCGAGTCCACCAGCGCGCGTGGAGCGAGCGCGCGATCGCGTCGATATCGGAATCGGGTGTCGG
>CBIHQZ010001065.1:0-3038 GCA_966212315.1 uncultured Myxococcales bacterium | reverse complement strand
TCAGCGAACTGCCCGCGCGCGAGATCGGGATGATCTTGTGCTTCTCGCAGACCTCTTTGGTCACCACGCGCGCGAGTTCGACGTCGACTTCGACGGTGGAGAGATCGACCGACGGGACGCGATACTGCTGCGAGAGGAAGGTGGTGATCTCCTTGTCGGAGATGAACCCGAGGCGGGCCAGTGTGTAACCGAGGTTCTGGCCGGTCTTTCGCTGCTCGTCTTGCGCTTGCTTCAGCTGCGTCAGAGAGATCAGCCGCTCGCGAACCAGAAGCTCACCGAGTCGATTCGCACCCGTCGCAGTAGACATGCTCGCGTTCGCCCTCCAGGCGGTGGTAGGTTTATCACGTTCCCGGGAATCACCACGGAAAAGCTGTTTCCTGTATGGCGACCTGGATCTCTCGACTCTTCCGCTCCCGCACCGAATCGCTCGCCGAGAAGGCCGAGGTCGAGGGGCGTTACGAAGATGCCGCGCGACTCTTCGTCGAGAGCGGTTCTCGCCAGGATGCCTATCGCGTTCTCGTGCGTGCATCCGAGGCCACCGTCGACCTGACGCAGCGGCGCGCGCTGCTGGGCCGCGCGTACACCGTGGCGCCCACCGATGGCGAGCGGGCGGCCGCGAAGTCGGGACTCGCAGGGGTAACCCTCGCGGAGTGCGAATCGCAGCCGCCGCGCACCGAAGAGGCGCGGCAACGATTGGTCGAGGCCGCAGCGGACTTCGAGGGTGCCGCGATGTTCGAACACGCCGCGCGCGCGTATCGACTGCTGGGCGATCGCGCGTCGGTCGAGCGCGTGTTGGTCCTCGCGGGCGACGTCGACGGTTTCGAAAAGGAAGCGGGCGCGGAGCACGAAGAAGAGCGCTATCGATTGCGCCGGCGGAATTCGATCGAGTCGTTCGAATCGCTTTGGCGGTCGGGCGATCGAGTCGCCGCGTTGGATGGACTCGGCACGTGGGCGCGCGCGAACGAAGCCGACCTCGAGGCACGACGACTGCTCGACGATCGCGCGGCGCAATTGGTGAAGTCGTCACGTTTCGAAGCGCGACTCGGTGACCTGGGCCTCGTCGTGGTGGGCGAGTTCCCGGCGACGTTCGGACGCGAAGGGCACGTGGTCGTGCGCGGGGCGAGCGTGTCGCGCGAGCATTGCGTCGTCGAGCGCGAGGCAGATGGCGCGTTCGTGGTGCGAGACAACGGTTCGCGCAACGGCACGCAGGTCCGCGGGCTCCCGCTCGAGGGGCGAATTCCGCTCGCGGCGGCCGAGACGATCGGGCTCGGCGCAGATCTCACGCTGCGTGTGCGGAGCACGGATGACGCCAACACGGTCCTCGAGATCGATCGCGGAATGGATCGCGGCAAGCGGATCGTGCTCGTCGCGAAGTCGTGGCCGCTGCCGTTCGGGACGCTGCGGTTCGAGCAGGGGCGGGCGGTGCTCGTGCCGTCGCAGGCGGTGATGCTCGCTGGGCAGAAGATCATCGCGCCGATCGCGCTCGCGCGCGGCGATCGGGTCGAAGCGGCAGGGCAGAGCCTGGAGATCACGCGTTGACGGCGCAAGGGTCCGCATGGGGCTGAAGGGCTGGTTCGGTCGCGTGTTCGGCAGCGGCGCGCGCGACGGCGAATCGACCGCGGAGTCGGTCGTGAAGAGCGACGCGGCGAAGGCCGCAGCGGTGCGCGCACAGGTCGACCCGATTGCAGAACTACGCGCGCTCCCGCGTCACGAAGCGATCGGTCGCGCGATCGAGTTGCTCGAATCGAGTGATGGCGCGGCGGCCGCGAATGCGTTGCTCTCGTGGCTGCGTGACGCTTCGTCCGCCGACGAGCTGCCGTCGGACGTGCGCGTCGCGTTGGCCGACTTCTTTGCGTCGCGCGGCGAGACCGAGCCCGCGGTGCGTGCGCTGCGACCACTCGCCGATCGCGGCGACGCTGCTGCGGCTGCGGCGCTGGTACGACTCGCGGACTACGCCGAAGGACGCGGCGCGGTCGACGAAGCATGCGGCTATCTCGAAGAGGTCATCGCGATCGATCTCGAGTACCCCGGCGTGCGCGAGCGCGTGCGTCGGATGCGGGCGCCGGCGAAAGCAGGCGGGGCCGGTGCGACGCTGCTGTCACCCGAGTCGACGCGGCTCGCGGACGGACGCATCCGCCTGGTGCGTGAACTCGGTCGCGGCGGCGCGGGCGCGGTGTTTCTCGCGCACGATGCGCGGCTCGAACGCGAGGTCGCACTCAAGATCTATCACCCCGCGCGACGAATCGATCGCGGCGCGCGGCTGCGGGCCGAGGCGCAAGTCGCGTCGACACTCTCGTCGCGACACGTCGTGCGCGTGTACGACCTGTTCGAGGACCTCGGTGCGCTCGCCATGGAGTTCTGCGAGGGCGGGTCGCTTCGCAATGCGATCACTCGCGGTGCCGGAACCCTGCCGGATCGCCGCCGCTGGGCACGCGCAGTAGCCCATGCTCTCGCCGTCGCGCACGACAAGGGGTGGGTCCATCGCGATCTGAAGCCGGGCAACGTGTTGTTGCGCGTCGACTCGTCGCCGGTGCTCACCGACTTCGGACTCGCGCGTGCGATCGGCAGCGGAATCGAACCGTTCGAAGGAACCGCGGGTTACGTGCCGCCCGAAGCGCGCGCAGGCGCCGTGGCGGATCCGCGCATCGACGTCTTCGCATTCGGGGCTCTGCTCGGTGAATTGCTTGCCGACGATCCGACGCTCGAGGCGCTCGCGAGTGCGTCACGCGCTGCGGATCCGATGCAGCGACCGCGAGACGGTGCTGCACTGCTGGCGGCGTTCGACGCAGCCGGCGTGAGCGAGACGTGAACGAGTCGGCAGTGCCGAGCGCACCGACCTGGTGGACGAAGTGTGTCGCCATTGCGCTCGAAGCGGGGCTCGCCGCCGGCATCGTCGAGTGGGTCCTGCTGCTCGCGCGTGCGCGTGGCGCTCGAACGTTTCCCGCATGCGGTCTGCTTCTCGTTGCCGCGATCGGTGCGTGCATCGTGGCGTCGCTGCCTGTTGCCATGGTCGTCGCGATCCGCTCGCCGCAGCGCCG
>CBIHQZ010001064.1:0-3041 GCA_966212315.1 uncultured Myxococcales bacterium | reverse complement strand
TCGCGGCGGCCCATCCGTTGGTCGCCATCAGCGCGGTGTGATCCGCCACGGCACTCGTCACCACGCAGGTGGGCGTCGATCCGTCGGTGCGCGCGGTGTCCGTCGTGACGACGTCCATCGCGATCGGCGTGTCGGTCGGAACGACGCGATCCATCGCCTGCACATCGGTGCCGGTGTCGATCGGGGGCGTGTCACTCGCAACGTCGGCGACGTTGGCATCCGTTCCGCTGTCGTTCGCGACGAGCGGACCTGAACATGCCGCAAGAGCCGCGAAGCCGATGAAGCTCGCGGTAAGAACAACCTTCGAGCCGGTCTCGTTTGCCATGCGCGCGATCGTACTCTCGACGCCCCCGGCTTCAAGCGCGCTCGTCGACGCTCTGCACAATCGCATTCGGCCGTGAATGACGCGATCGCCCACGACAACGGACCGATCGCGTTATCCTCCGCGCCCCGCCGTGAAGACATCTTTCCCGCTGCTTTCGACCTGCGCCCTGGCTCTCGCCGCAACGGTTCTCGCGATTCCCCGCGCGGCTCGCGCTCAATACGTCGATCTGCCCGGCACGCAGCCCGGCGAACTCGACACGGCGCCGCCGCTCGACAGTGCGCGGACGTGCGGCACGACCTGCCATTTCAACGGCGATCCGACGATGCCCAGCGCGATGCCGTACGACGACTACATCGGCTCGATGATGGGCAACACGATGCGCGACCCGCTGTTCCTGGCGGCGCTCACCGTGGCTGAGCAGGATCGCGCGGGCATCGGGGATTACTGCCTGCGCTGTCACACACCGCCCGGCTTCGTCTACGGCCGCACGCGGGGAACCGCGACGGCTGCGCTCGGAAGTGAACTGACGCCGAGCGATCGCGAAGGTGTCACCTGCGACAGCTGCCATCGCATGGTGCAGACGCCGAATCTCGGAAACGCGCAGTTCGTGCTGTCGCCGACCGACACGCGCTTCGGACCGTACGCCACGATCGACAGCATCCGCCATACGGGTGCTGCGTCGACATGGCTCGCCGACTCGCGCATGTGCGGCACGTGTCACGAACTCCGCAATCCGGTGCAGCCGCTGTTGCGCGCGGACGGAACCGACACCGGTCAGCGCTTCCCGCTCGATACGACCTACACCGAATGGGCGAATTCCGACTACGCCGCAGCGGGCACACCGACCGCGCAGACCTGCCAGGACTGCCATCTTCCGCGCGTCCCGGATCAGACCTTCGTGGCGACGAACACCACCGCCATGCTGCGCGATCGACCGCGCCGTCACGAGTTCGTGGGCGCGAACGCGTGGGCACTGCGAATCCTCGGCGCGATGCGAAGCGACACTGCGTCAGGTGAGTTCTACGACCCGACCCTCGCGCCGTATTACGAGAACGGCGCGGTGCGCGCGGAGCAGTCGTTGCGCGGCGCTGTCACCCTCGAGATCACCAACGCGCCGACGATGGCGAGCGCGGGCGATCGCATCGAGATCACCGCGCGGATCACCAATCGCACCGGGCATCGTGTGCCGACCGGTTATGCCGACGGACGACGCGTGTGGCTCGCGGTCGATCTTCTCGACACCGACGGAAACGTGACCGCGGTATCGGGCGGCTACGACGACGCGAGCGCGCATCTCGACACGACGGATACGCAACTGCACTTGTACGAAACGGTGCACGCGCGAACGGGCGTCGGCCACGACGGGCACCTCGCGCTGACCGACACGATCATGCGCGACACCCGCATTCCGCCGGCGGGCTTCCGTCCACCCGCGGGGCTCGAGCCGATCGGCATCGACTACTCGGGCGGGGCGAACGGCGCGCTGCGCCACTGGGACGATGCGACTTACAGCGTGACGATTCCCGTGGGCGCGCTCGGCCCGCTAACGGTCCGCGTGCGGGCGCGGTACCAGACCACGACGCGCGAATACGTCGAGATGCTCGCGAGCGCGAATCACACCGACACTCGCGGCGCGGAATTGCTCGCGCGTTACGAAGCATCGGGCCGCGACGCGCCGTTCGACATGGCGGAAGCGCGTGCGACGGTGGTGATCACGACGCCGAGCACCGATGCGGGAAGCGATGCGGCCACGGATGCGAGCGATGCGGCAGCGGACGCAGCGCGAACCGATGCGGCGGGTGACATCGCGGACGCTGGTCATCTCGGTGGCGGTGGCGGTGCGTGCGCGTGCCGTACGTCAGGTGGATCCGCGCGCGGGACGGGTGCGATCGGCGCGCTCGCGATTGCCGCGGCGCTGCTCGCATCGAAGCGGCGACGCCGGCGCGATTGATCGATCAGACGGTCGCGATGGCGTGGCGCGAGAACGCCGCTGCCATGTGCGGTTCACCACCGAGGTGCTCGCGCCAGAGCGTGTCGGCGCCGATGTCCTCGCACGCGCGGTAACCGAGTGACTGCGTTCGCGTCGCGGCGGTGTCGGGATCGAAGGTCATCGCGCCGAACGTGAAGATCACGCGGCTCCCCTCGCCGCCCGCGCGAGCCATGAATCGCAGACTGCGGTTGATGGTCTCGTTGCCGATGTACCCGATGACCCCTTCCCACACGAAGACGGCCCCCGCGCCGGGGCGAAATCCGTTCGCAGCCAGATCACGCAGGAGCGTCGTTTCGAAATCATCCGCGTCGAAGTCGCACGGCACGAAGCGCACGTGGGCGGGGATCGAGACATCGGCAGCGGCGAGGAGGGCACGTTTCGTTTCGCACTGCGACGCGAAGTCGATCTCGAACACCGTCACGCCCGGGGCCGACAGCGCCTTCATCCGAAGCGCGCGCGCATCGAAGCCCGCGCCCATCAAGACCACCTGCGTGAGTCCGGCCGCGAGGGCGGCATCGAGTGCGTCGTCGATGAAGCGCGTGCGCAAACGGATCCCGTCGACGAAGAACGGGAGGTCGAGAAAGCGCTGCGTCGCTTCGGCGGCGTGCGTTCCGGCGGCCGCGAAGATGGGCGCGTAGGGATCGTCGAACAGGCGCTCACCCGCCGGACGATTCTGTTCATCGGCGCGGATGGTCGCGATCGAGTAAGCGGTATCGGCAACAGTCA
>CBIHQZ010001063.1:0-3046 GCA_966212315.1 uncultured Myxococcales bacterium | reverse complement strand
CCGCCTTGGTCGGGATGTGCAGTTCGACGTCGTAGTCCGGCACGCGGCAGAGCACGTCGATCAGAGTTTCCGCCGGCGAATTCGAACGCGGGTGCGCCGACCACCCGGCCATGATCGAAGGGCTCTCGTGGATGACCGTCGCGAGGCGCTGCAGCCGATCGAGATGCGCGAGCAGCGTTTGCGCGAGGGCGGGGCGCGCGTGATGCACGTGATCGAGCGCCGCCGAGACGAGCGTCTGCTCACGGACATCGAAGAAAAACCAGTCGGACGCGACCGGTGCAAGCATCGCGCGAGGATAGCACCAGTCGTTCGCGCGGCGCGTACCGTGATTCGGCTATGTTCGCGTTCGTCGTGGCGAAGTCGAAGCTCGTGGCGAAGGACGATGGACGCGTCGATGCGGCGCGCGTGTCCGAGGTGTTCGCGCGCTTGTTCATCGGGGTCGACGGCGTGTCCTTGCGACGCGAGGACGTGCAGAAGGTCGCCGAACTGACCGGGTTGATCGCGCTCGTGGGACGAGTGCGCGCGGGCGGCGTGCTCGTCGATGCAGCGGCAGGGAAGGGTAGCGTCGCGCTCGTCGCGGCGGAGGTGCTCGGCATCGAGCGCGTTTGCGTGATCGAGCGCAATCCCGCACACGTCGCGTTGGTTCGCGCCGCGGCGACACGCATGACGACGCGCGCCGAAGTAACGGTGCACGAGGCCGATGTCGACGACGCGGGTGCGTGGCCCGACCGCCCCGATCTCGTCGTGGCGCTGCACGCCTGCGGCCCCGCGTCCGATCGCGTGCTCGATGCGGCGGTGCGTGTGCGAGCGCGCCGACTGCTGCTGGTGCCGTGCTGTTACGCGGAAGCCGTTCCTTTCGCGTCGCGCGCAGCGGAGATCGCCGCGTCGATGGGAATTCCGCGGCATGCGGAAGTGCGACGTCGCGCGATCGTGTCGCTCATCGACGCAGAACGAACGCTTCGCCTCGAGGCCGCGGGCTACGAGACCGTCGTGTCGTCGTTCGTGGCGCCCACCGTCACGCCCCACAACCTCGCCTGGCGCGCGCGATGGAGCGGCGAACCGCGTCGCATCGCCGAGGCCACCGAAGCACTCGCGCGTCTGCGAGGGTGAGGGTCGATCGGTCGGTCCTCGGATGGGTGACAGCAGTGTCGTCGGCTGTCGCCGGGATTCACGGCGGGTGAACCCGCGGCAACGACTCCGAAGCTTCGCCTGCGGGAAGCTCGCGGTGACTGCGAGTTGCGTTCGATCTCTTCGGAAGAGACCACTGGTGTGTTCGATGCAACATCGCGAGCCTCACGACTGTGAGGCGTCGGAGGTGTTGCCGTGGCATCAGCCGCCCTTCGGTCACTGACACATCTCCGATTCACGGCGCCCAGCGCGCGTTTTCCGCACGCACGCACCTCGACCCCGCTACCATCGCGCCCGAGGTCACGCACGATGGCGAACAACTTCACGCGAGAGCAGGCATTGGCGCATGCGGCGTCGGTGCGAAGCGAGTACGAAGCGCAGCTCCGCACGCTGGTCGAGATCCCCACCGTCAGCGCGCAGAGAGATCGCAAGGGCGACATTCGACGCGGCATCGATGCGGCTGTCGCACTTCTGCGCGAATCCGGCGCGGAGGCGAACGTGCTCACGCCCGACTCTCCCGATGGCAACGCGATCGTCGTCGGTCGGATGGGCAACGATCCGTCGCTGCCGACCGTGACGGTCTACAACCACCTCGATGTGCAGCCGGCCGATCGCGCCAAGGACGGATGGAACACCGATCCGTTCGTGCTCACGATCGAAGGCGATGTCTATCGCGGGCGCGGCACTACCGACGACAAGGGACCGGCGCTCGCGGCGCTGCACGGTGCGAAGTACGCGCGCGCCAACGGCGTGAAGTGCAACATCGGTTTTCTCTGGGAGTTCGAAGAAGAGATCGGCTCGCCGCACTTCGAGAAGACCATCGCCGCGCATCGCGACAAGCTGGCGACCGGCAGCGTAGTGGTGAGTGACACGATCTGGGTGTCGCGTGAGCGCCCGGCGGCGCCCGCGGGTCTGCGTGGTCTCCAAGGCTTCTTGCTGCGTCTTCGCACCGGCGCGCGCGACGAGCACTCGGGTGTCACCGGCGGCGCGGCGCGCAATCCGCTCGCGGAACTCATGCAGGTGGTCTCGGCGTGTTTCGATGCGCGCACCGGCGAAGTGAAGATCCCGGGCTTCTACGACGACGTCATCGCGCCGACCGAACAAGAGCTGCGCGACTTCGCGGCGTCGGGATTCTCGGTGGAGCAATTCAAGCGCGACCATCACTTCACCAGCGTGCGCAGCGACGACGCGCTCGACGTGATGCAGCGGATCTGGGCGCGTCCGACGTTCGAAGTGCACGGCGTCGTCGGCGGCTACTCGGGCGAGGGACTGAAGACGGTGGTGCCGCCCTTCGCCGAAGTGAAGGTGTCGTGTCGCCTCGTGCCCGCGATGACCACCAAGCGCACGTTCGAACGCGTGCGCGACTTCGTGAAGAAGGTGCATCCCGACGTGGAAGTCGTGGCCGAACACGGGCTCGAGCCGTATCGCGGCCACACCACCGGGCCACTCGCGGATGCCATCAGTTCGTCGATCGAGTTCGGCTTCGGCGCGCGGCCGGTGTTCGTTCGCGAAGGCGGCTCGATCGGCGCGGTTCTGAGCATGGAGCAAGTGCTGAACGCACCGGTGATGTTCCTCGGGCTCTCGCTTCCGGAGCACGGCTATCACGCGCCGAACGAGAACTTCGACTGGGGTCAGGCGAAGGGCGGAATCGCGTCGTTCGCGGAGTACTTCCGCCGCATCGAGACCGTGAAGCGCTGAGCGGCGCGCGGGACCTCACCCGCGCTGCCGCCTCACCATTGGTCACGAATGTGCGCGCGGCGCTCGCTCGAGGGATTCCCGGCGGGTGAACCCGCGGCAACGACTCCTAAGCTTCGCCTGCGCGAAGCTCGCGGTGACTGCGAGTTGCCTTCGATCGCTTCGACACAGACCATCGGTGTGTTCGATGCGACAACGCGAGCCTCACGAAGGTGAGGTTTCG
>CBIHQZ010001062.1:0-3048 GCA_966212315.1 uncultured Myxococcales bacterium | reverse complement strand
CCTGCCCCTCGAAGCCGACGGGTATCGCCATTTCGAGGCCGGTCGGTATGGCAACGCGTTCCAGCGAGCCAAGGGTGATCTCGTCGGCAACCGCCGCCACGAGGTCGAGCCCGGCCGCGTGGGTGGTGGCATACGCCGGGGTTTCGAGTCCTTCGGCATGCGCGAGGCGGCGGATGTCGAGTCGAGGTGACGTCACGGTGTCTCGGAGGGGGGTTTCGATGGCGTTCGGGCGCCGGGCGCGTCGGCGGCACTGGTCTCGGTCTCGCTGGATGCGTGCGCATCGCGACGGGCGAGTTCGTCGAGCGCGGCACGTGCGGCCGCCTGTTCCGCGTCCTTCTTGCTGCGACCGCGACCGCGCGCGGCCACGACATCGCCCGCGCGCAGTTCGACTTCGTGCTCGCGTTCGTGATCGGGGCCGTACGTCGCGACGACCTCGTAGCGAGGCGTGATGCGATGACGCGCTTGCAAGATTTCTTGCAGCGTCGATTTGTCGTCCTGCTTGCCGCTCGCGACCACCTCGGTGATCCGCGCTTCGAGCGACCGAAGCACGACCCCGCGCGCCGCATCGATTCCGCCGTCGAGAAATACCGCGGCAAACAGCGCCTCGAGCGCGTCCGCCAGCATCGACGGGCGCGTGCGGCCGCCGCTCCGCTGCTCACCACGACCGAGGCGCAACGCTTCGCCGAGCCCCGCCTGCGCGGCCGCTTCCGCGAGCGACGCTTCGTTCACCACTGCCGCACGCATCCGCGACATCTCGCCCTCGCGCGCCGCGGGCACGCGTGACCACAGCGCTTCGGCGACCAGCATCGAGAGCACGGCATCACCGAGGAACTCGAGCCGCTCGTTGTCGGGACCGTACGCATTCGCGCCACTGCGCAGCGCCCCCGATTCACTGGCGTGCGAGCGATGCGTGAGCGCGGCGAGAAGCGGCGCCTGATCGCGGAACTCGTAGCCGATGGCCGTCATTACGGCGCGCAGTGGGTCGATCACGGTCATCGGAGGATTCGGCGCGGGCGGTATACCAGTGAGGTTCGGCGATGTCTTGCGCGACAGCCCGCTCGGGCTTTGCGGGACCTATGCGAGCGGGTCCTCGACCTCGATCGGTTCCATCGAGTCGCGCTGAGCCTTGCGCGCGGCGATCCGGTCGCGGACGTGTTGCACCATGATGTCCGCGTACGACTCGAACGGCGGGCACTCGATGCCTTTCGGCACGAGCACTTCTCGCGCCCCGTTCGAAGCGTATTGAACGGGCGTCGCGAGTTGCTCGAGGAACGCGCGCGGGCTCTTCACGAAGCGTTCGAGACCCGGCGTCCGAAGCAGCGCGCGCGTGAAGTTCACCGGAATGAACCCTCGCGGCATCGGCCGCCCCGCGATCCGCGCGATTCGTTCGTACACCGCCCGCACCGAGAGGGGCGCGGGATCGACGAGATGGTAGGTGCGACCGACCGCGCCTGGCTCGGTCATGACCGCGACGCTCGCGTTGGCGACGTAATCCATCGGCACCAGATGCAGCAACGCATCGCCCCGCGCCGGCAACGGCAGCGAGATCTCGACTGGCGAGGTGAGCAACAGGAGCACGAGGAGATACGGACCGTCGAAGCGATCGATCTCGCCGGTGTTCGAAACCCCGACCACGATCGACGGACGGACGACCGTGATCGGCACGCTGTCCATCGCGCGACGCAACAATCGCTCGGCCTTGAAGAGCGTCTCCTCGATGACCGATCGAAACCCCTGCCCCGCTTCGAGGTCCTCTTCGAGCACGCGCCCGGTGCGATCGCCCGACACGCGCGCGGATGACTGCACGACCAGCCGCTTCAATTTCCGCGCGGCACGCGCCAGCTCCAGCACTTCGCGAACGCCCTGCACGTTCAGCGACTCCGCGATGCGCCGGTCCGCGCCTTCGTACGAAACGTGGGCGTGGTGCTGGATGTAATCGACTTCGTCCGCGAGCTGGCGGAACTCCGCGCCCGACAGACCGAGATCGATCGCGGCCGCGTCGCCTTCGATCAGCTCGATGCGCTTTCCATCGCGCTCTTCCGCGATGAACGCCTCGGCATCGGCGCGAAACTTCCCGCGCACGAGCAGCTTCACCACGCGATGGGGCGCCCCCGCGAGAAGACCTCGCGTCACCAGCTTCGCCACCAGTCGCGGGAACCCGGTGACGAGGACGACTTCACGCGCCGTATCGTTGTTCGACATCCCGATCCCCGACTCTACTCGTTGTTCGCGCGCGTTCGGCGGCGAATGCTTCACGCGCGGCGCGGCGGACCGTACGCCAGCACGAGTTCCGCGTACAGATCGGCGACGCGCGCGCGCAGTCGTTCGACCGATCCCGAATTGTCGACCACGTACGTCGCAACCTCGATCTTCTTCGCCAGCGGCAGTTGCGCACGGATTCGCGCCTCGGCCTCGGCGAGCGATGCGCCGTCGCGAGCCATCACCCGCGCACGCTGCACGTCGGGGCGGGCGGTCACCACCACGAGCCCCGCCATCGATCGATACGATTCGTTCTCGACGAGGAGCGTCGCTTCGTAGAGCGCGAGTTCGAAGCCGCGTTCGCCGAGCGCCATGATCCGGCTCGCGCTCTCCATCCCGATGCGTGGATGAAGAATCGCGTTGAGTTCGCGACGGCGCGCCTCGTCGTTGAACACCACGCCTGCGAGCTTCTTGCGATCGAGCGATCCATCCGACGCGAGCACGTCACGCCCGAATGCCGCGACAACGGCTGCAAGCCCTTCGGTGCCGGGCGCCACGACGTCGCGCGCAACCTGATCGGCGTCGACCAGCGGAATCCCGAACGCCGCCAGCAGTGCGCCGACGGTGCTCTTGCCGCACCCGATCCCCCCGGTGAGACCGAGAACCTGCATGCGCGCACGATCGCATTCGCGCCGCGCGGACCACAAGCGCGCGCCCACGTCATGACGACTACTCGCTCGGGCTTCCCACCGGGATTCTGTCCACCGAGCTCGTGCTCGATCCGCGCGTTGCAAATTGTGTCGGCGACGATCGCCACGGTACGCTGCGATTCGTTCATGGGCAGCGATT
>CBIHQZ010001061.1:0-3048 GCA_966212315.1 uncultured Myxococcales bacterium | reverse complement strand
CGCGAACTCGTGACGCGCATGGGCGGCACGATTGCAGTCGAGAGCGCGGTCGGTCGCGGCTCGACGTTCACCGTCCGTCTGCCGACAGCCAGCGACGAAGAAGGTGTTGCATGAGCGTGGTTCTCGTAGTGGACGACGACCGCGACCTTCGCGAAGCGATCTGCGAGACGCTCGAAGACGAGGGAGTTCGCACGATCGGAGCAGCCGACGGCGCGGAAGCACTTGCCGTGTTGCGACGCGGCGACGAAGTCCGTCTCGTGCTGCTCGATCCGATGATGCCCGTGATGACGGGCTGGGAGTTCCGTCATCAGCAGTTGCGCGACGAGAAACTCGCGAGCGTACCGGTCGTGGTGATGACGGCAGCAGCGAACCTCGCGACCAAACCCGTCTCGGCCGATGCCGTGCTCCACAAGCCGATCGGCCGGGAGACACTTCTCGCAACCGTCCAGCGCTTCGCGCGGCGGTGAACGCTCGGCTCGCTCGAAACGAAGCGAGGACATCTGCAGATCGCGGCCGCCGCTAGTGTGTCGTGCCGGTCGTCATGATGCACAGGCCATTACTGCAAGCCGCCGTGTGCACGACGCAGGCGATGTCCGGACACTGGCCGAAGCATGCTGGCTGTGGCGGGAGCGAGTTGAAGCAGTCGAGTGCCGGACCGAGAGCGACCGCGGCCTCGTCGCTGCAACACGGCGTGGGACTGGCGATCACGCAATCGGCGTCGCTGACGCAGCAAGTCTGTTGTGCCACGGCGAAGGCCGCGTTCCGCTGCGGAATGATCGTCGAGCAGTCCGGGCTGGCCGCCGGGCACTGGTAAGGCATCGCACACGCCGGCGTGATGTCGGGGTGGGATCCGTCGGAGACGTCGGTGGTGACGTCGCTCGCATCGCGGAGCCCCGAGTCGGTCACATCGCTCGCGTCGCGGAGTCCCGTGTCCGACCCCCCGCTAACGTCGCGAATGGTTCCGGTGTCGAAGATGCCGGCATCCGTGACATCGAATCCGGACGCGTCTCGCGCATCCGCCGAACCCGAGTCGTGCACCGTCGCCTCGAGCGTGATCTGGTCGATCAGCGAGGCCTCGAGTTCCACGGCGTCGTCGATCGCCGTGCCGTCCACTCCGATCGCGTCGGCCGCGCCGCCATCGAGCGTGATCGCATCGTCGATGGCGATCGCGTCGAGGATGACTTCACCGTCCACACTCGTGACGTCCTGACCCACTGCGACGTCATCGCTCGCGTCGTGCACGGTCGCGTCCATCGCGGTCGAACCGTCGACCACGGACGTGTCCCGTGGCGTGTTCACCACGTCGCGGTAGTAGACCGACTCGAGCAGATTCGCGCATCCGGGCGCGAACGACAGAACGGCAACCAGCGCGAACAGGACCGGTGCGCGACGACGGTTCACGTCGCCGAAGGTATCACAGCGCGACGGGGGCTTTTGCGTCGTCGGGGACTTTCACCCACAGCGCGGTCTGTTCGCTCTCGTACACGAGCTTGTCGTTCTGCGTGAACTTGAAGCTGTACTTACCGAGGGTGCGCTGCGAGCCCTTGCGAATCTGCGTTCCGCGGCATTCGAGCACCAGCGGATCACCGGGCGGGGCGAGGGCCGCGAAGCGCGCCTTGTCGATCCGGACGCCGTAGCCGACCCATCCGTCCGAGTGACGCAGGCCGAGCACGTAGTATGCGTGCGCGAATCCCATCATGCCGGTCATGTGAACCATCAACGCGCCCGAGACGTGACGTGGATGGCGCAGCGGGTGGACACGCTGCGTGTTCGTGAGCGGCAGGTCCTCGTGAGTCGGCATCCGCGCCCGCACGATGCTCTGCTCGGGATCGATCGTGAGGATCTCGTCGATGAGCAGTGATTCGTAGAAGCAATCGGCAACGAACTCGGGGTCGAGCGGCATGACGCGCGCTGTCTATCACGAACGCTGGCTGATCGCGGCGCGATCGTGTGCGAGGATGCGCGCGTTTCGACACGAGCCAATCGACTGACGACACAGGAGGGACCATGAGTCAGGTAGTGACGATCGAACCGGCCGACTGCTTCGCGCGGGTCGCGCAGATTCGCGGTGAGCTGGAAACTTTGCGCGCGGAGATGGGTCGTCCGCAGGACCAACAGCCGGACATCGGGGTAACCGGCGCGCGCCCTCGTGAGGTGTATTTCGTGGCGCTGGCCATGTTCCGCAAGGCGGACCGGCTGTGCTTCGAACACACCGGCGAACAAGGGACGCTGCCGTACCCGCCGCCGATCGCGACCATCCAACCGGGTGATGTGCTGACCGTGCTCGACGCCTCGCTCGAGCGCATCGCGCGCGTGAAGCAGGCCTTCGGGATCACCGAGAAGTCTGCGGCGCCGGCGCGGGAAGCGACGCGCACGCCGTCGGATGTGTTTCGCACGGTGGTGTCGGCGAATCGCCAATTGAACCTGTTGCTCGAACAAGCGTTCTCACCGGCCGACGTGTACCAGCAGGTCGCGCTCGCCAACGGATACGCGGCGTCGTTGCTTCAGCACGCCAGCGATCGCGCACCGGCCGTCGAGGCCCCTGCGTTCGAGCGCCGCAAGCGCCCGGCGGACTGCTACCGCAAGCTCGGTGAAGCCGTCGATCGCGTGGAAGTTCTCTTCGCGAAGGCTGGTCTCGAGATGCTCGATCTCACCGTGGGCACCGTCCACGACGATCGCGTGATCCCGAGCGACGTGTACGACCTCGCGTCGCTGCTCGTCGCAGAACTCGCCTACTTCCACGCACAGATTCCGGGCCTCACGCCGGTTCATCTGCAACCGCTCGCCGCGCACGGACGGCGTCTCCCTGCACACGTCCTGCAACTCGCATCGCACGCCGATCGTCATCTCGCCGCGCTCGAAAAGATCGCCGCCGAGCACCCCGAAAAGCTTCGCGCCTCGCGCTGAGCACGCCGCGTCGCAGTCCCACTGTTGCCGTTGTCCGCGCGAGCGAACCGATGTTGGTCCGCGCGGACACTCGTTCCGATCGCGCGCGATGGTTCATGGCCAGGGCTACGGCCATGACCAGGGTTCGGAGCTGCGCGTGAT
>CBIHQZ010001060.1:0-3050 GCA_966212315.1 uncultured Myxococcales bacterium | reverse complement strand
AGCGCGAGTTGGAGTTGCCCCGGAATCTTCGGCCCGTCCATGCTGCCGTCGGTCGATGCGTCGGCATTCGTGTTGCCGCCGCTGCACGCGGTGAGAGCGAGCGCACCGAGACCGGCGCAGAACTGGACGAAGAGGGATCGGTTGGATCGCATGGTCGGACTCCTGAGTAAGAACGCGAAGAGGTTCAGAGGACGGTGAAGGGACCGAAAGTCGAGCACGTGAAGCTGGGGTCGTTCACGTCGACGCGGTAGTCGCCGGCGGTGAGCATCGAGCCGGGGACCGAGTACTCGAACATCCCGTTCGACACGGGAACCTGCGTGCTGATGATCGCGCCGCCGGCTCCTTCGGGGGAGACGGTGAGCGTGGCCGTCGAAGCGTTGAGAATGCCGCTTCCGGTGATCATGAACGTGTCGGCCATCGTGCCGGTGCGCGGGCTGATCATCACGAAACACTGGCCGAACGCGCTGTCGAGATCGATCTCGCGGCCCACGTCACGAAGGCGCGGCGCATCTTGCGCGTCCACCGCCCCGGCGCTGTCCATGGTCGCGTCGTTCTGGGCCGAGGCGTCGTCGGCGGATCCGCCGCTGCACGCGGGGGCGACCGAGGCGAGGGCGGCGACTGCTGCGAAACGAAGGACGCGAGACTTCAAGGCAAGCGAGAGGGCATTCATCGAATTCTCCATGGCGAGTGCGACGCGCACGTGGAATCGAGTCGGGGGCACACGTTCGATGGCGTCGGGCGGCACACTAGCAGACGCTCGGGGCGCATAGAAGTTTGCGAACTCGCATCGCGACGGCCCTCTGACGCGGTTCGACGCGGGGCTTTTCGCGTCGTCCGTGCGCACGGATCGGGCGTTCGGCGACGAACCGTTTGTGCGCCAGGACCGACTTGGCTACGATCCGCGCGCTCATGGGCAACGAAGTGGATCGCATCGTCGACGCGGTGATCGCCCGCGTTCAGGCCGAGTTGACGAAGCCGGGCACGCCCGGAAAGTCTTCGGTCACCCCCCACGCCGGTGGAGGTTCCGCGCGGTTTTCGCAGCCCGCGTCATCGTCCGCGGCCGGCCAGGAGGGCGCAGGACGCCCGCGTCCGGATCTCGCGCGGATCATCGATCACACCCTGCTCAAGCCCGAAGCGACGCGCGAAGACCTTCGCAAGCTCTGCTCGGAAGCCGCGGCGCATAACTTCTTCAGCGTCTGCGTGAACAGCGTGAACGTGCCGTTCGTGAAGGAACAGCTGCGCGGATCGAGCGTGGCGGTGTGCGCGGTCGTCGGCTTTCCGCTGGGGGCGATGAGCCCGAGCGCGAAGGCATTCGAGACGACCGAAGCGATTCGCAACGGGGCCGACGAAATCGACATGGTGATGAACGTCGGCGCGATGAAGAGCAAAGACTACGCGCTGGTGTTGGACGACATCGCGCGCGTGGTCGGCGCAGCGCAGGGCAAGGTCGTGAAGGTCATCCTCGAAACGGGCGGACTGTCGCGCGACGAAAAGGTGATCGCGTGCTCGCTCTCGAAAGCGGCGGGCGCCGCCTTCGTGAAGACCTCGACCGGGTTCGGCCCGGGCGGCGCGACGGTGGAAGACATCGCGTTGATGCGTGCGGTCGTGGGGCCCGAACTCGGGGTGAAAGCCTCGGGCGGCGTGCGCACCGCGGACGATGCCGACAAGATGGTGGCCGCCGGCGCGACGCGAGTCGGCGCGAGTTCGAGCGTTGCGATCGTCACCGGCGGGGCGGGCAAGAGCGGGTACTGACGCCGTCCGTGTGGGTGGGTAGGCGGCGTGAGTATGTGGTGGCGCGTCGCGACGCGACGGCGTCACCGGGTCGACAAGAGTCTGCGGCGAGGGTGTGTTCTGCGCGATCGCGCCGGCGCGTCACGACGCGCGACCACAGCCGACTCATGCAAAGGGACGAGCACAAGCAGGCGGAAGAATCACGGCTTCGGTCCAAGGATGGTGCGGAGGATCGGCCAGCGCACATCGTCGAGATTCTGCGCGTTGAGTTTCCGCAGCAGCAATCGCGTCTGCGTCTTCAACGTGTTCGGACTGACGCCGTGCTGCGCCGCGAGATTCTTGCTGCTCGCCTCTCGCACCACCAGCGAGAGGAGACTCGCTTCACGCGCGGTGAGCTTCGCCGCTGCCGTAATCGCCGCGAGGGTCGTCGCGACGCGCTCGCTCGAGGTGCGGTCCAGTTCGATCGCCCGCCGCAGGAACGGCCCCAGCGTCTCGTCGGTCAGCGGTTCCACCGACACGAAGGCTTGCAGCGACGTGCAGCGATTCACGAGCGGGCCGTCGATCGCGCGCGCTACGACGAGCACCGGCACACCGTCGCGACTCGCACGCGCGGCGTCGATCACATCGAAGCCGCTCCCTCCCGGAAGCTCTGCCGCGACGATCAACGCCGTCCAGCTCGCTGTCGTCGCCGCTGCGACCCCCTCGTCGCGCGTGCCCACCAGCACCGCCTTCGCGTGACGCTCCACCTGGCGCAGATTCTCATCGGCGCTCGGACCGGCATCGACGACGAGAACATGGGACACCGGCGGCTCCGTGGAAAGCAGTATCACCGACGACGTCCCGCGTTGGAACGGTGGATCACCCCGTCGGGGTGATTGACCCGCGCGTGCGTTCCCGCTGAACTCCGCTCACGAGACTCGCGATGCGACCGTCGACACAACGGACCACGATCGAACGAACCGCTCCTCGCAATTGCGAGGTGCGTGTGCGCGATCGACTCGCGACGCGTCGCCGATGCTGATCGCCGCGAACATCGCGATCGTCGTGTTGGCGCTGCTGAGCGTTCCGCTCGCGATCCGTTCGCGGCTGCAGCGGTGGGTCGCGTGCGCTTTCGTCAGTGGGGCCGTCGAAACGCTCGCGAAGCTGTGGATTTCGCCCTTTCTCCGCGCGCAGCCACGCCCGCTCCACGGCGCGGGGTTCGCTGTGTTTCTGCTCGAGCGGTTCATGCTCCTGGGGGTCGATGTGGTCGTCGTGGCCGCGCTGATCGCGATCTACGGCATGGCCCGGCAGCGATGGTGGCGCGCCTCGATCTGGGCTGG
>CBIHQZ010001059.1:0-3053 GCA_966212315.1 uncultured Myxococcales bacterium | reverse complement strand
GATCGAGGAACTCGGTACCATCGCGCAACTCGGGTTTCGCGCGTTCCTGTGGATGTTCCGCCCGCCGTTCCGCGTGAGCGCACTCGTGTCGCAACTCGAGTTCGTCGGCGTGCAATCGCTGTTTCTGGTGGGCCTCGTCGGGCTCTTCACCGGCATGGTGTTCGCGGTGCAGACCATCTACGGCTTCCGTCGATTCGGCGCGGAGAACCTGATGGGCGGCGTGGTGGCGTTGTCACTCTCGCGCGAGATGGCGCCTGTTCTCTCGGCGATCATGGTCGCGGCGCGCGCGGGGAGCGGCATGGCGGCGCAACTCGGCAACATGCGTGCGACCGAGCAGATCGACGCACTCGAAACGATGGCGGTGTCGCCGGTGCAGTACCTCATCGTGCCGCGAGTGCTCGCCGGCGTGATCATGGTGCCGGTGCTCACGTTGACGTTCTTCGCCATCGGCATCGGCGGCGCGTACCTCATCGGCGTCGTGTGGCTCTCGCTCGATCAAGGGATCTTCTTCGATCGCATCCAGACGCTGATGGACAAGAAGGACCTGGTGCAGGGGCTCGTGAAGGCGTTGGTGTTCGGCTACGCGGTCACGTTGATCTCGTGCCGTCATGGCTACTTCGCGAAGGGCGGCGCCGAAGGCGTGGGGCTCGCGACGACGCGCGCAGTCGTGTGGAGCGTGGTGTCGGTGTTCTTCTTGGACTACGCGATTACCGCGATGCTTACCGAGGTCGTGTAGGCGCACGCAGACCCCGTCCCGTCGCTTGATGCGCTGCGTACGACTTACACCCCGACTCGTCGCCATTGTTTGATTCGCTGCTGTCGCGCGGACCTCCCCATCGCTTGATTCGCTGCGTTCGATCGCCCCTCCCCGAACGACACTTCGCGCTGCAAATTCAGGAGTGTCGTCCGAAGAGGGGCACCCTCGAGACGCGGCGCTCATTGATGCGATCCGCGAGTGCCCCTCTTCGACCGACAGCACAACGGCGTCGGTGCGTCGCGCGAGGCTGTCGGCCGGGGAGGGGCGATTGATCCAATCGAACGCAGCGATGGGGAGGGGTCTGCGCGACGATTGATTCAATCGACCGCCGCGATGGGGAGCGCCCTGCGCGACCGTGTACCATCGCGCAATGCGCGCTTCACCGCTGGTGCTCGTCTCGCTGCTCGCCCTGAACGCGTGCGGCACTGCCTCGCGCGCCGACGCGGGCGACACGGGCGCTGCCGACGCACCGACGACGACCGACGTCACGATGACCAACGACGTGCCCACCGGCACCGACGCGCGCGACACGCAGCCGGGCATCGATAGGCCCATCGCCGACGACGTCGTGACCGGCATGGACGCGACGACCGCGATGGACGCAATCGACGACGCGCCCGCGATGATGGACGCGTCGACGGGCACCGACGCACGCATGGGCACCGACGCGCACGACGTCGCCACGGACACGCCGAATCCGCTCGTTCCCGTCGCGCAGTTCTCGGGCTTCGGCGAGATCTCCGGCCTCCAGGCGAGTCGTCGCTACCCGGGGATCATGTGGGGGCACCGCGACGGATCCGGCACCACGAACGATCCGCTTCGCACGTCGATCTACGCGTTCCGCATCGTCGGCGGTCAGGTCGATCGGAGCTTCGATGCGATGGGCTACCGTCGCTACGCGGCGACCGGCGGCACGGTGCTCAATCGCAACTGGGAGGACATGGGGATCAGCCGCGAGAGCGATGGCTCGTACGCACTGTGGCTCGGTGACATCGGCAACAACACCGGTACGCGCAACGCATATCAGATCTACAAATTCCGCGAGCCGAACCCCACGAGCGACACGCAAGCCACGCTCCTCGCGACGTATCAATTCCAGTACCCCGCCAGCGCAATGGCCGCGGGGATGTGGCCCAACTGCGAGTCGATGTTCGTGCTCGACGGCGTCCCGTACATCCTCACGAAGGCCTCGACGACCGAGATCTACCGCTTCCCCGGCGTGCCCGACGGAACGATGCAGACGCTGGTGTACGTCGGTCGCGTGCGCGAGCCATCGAGCGGATTCGGCAACCTTTCGTATGTGGACATCTCGGTCGACGAGCGTCGCGCGGTCGTCGGCACACACGTCAATTTCTGGGTCTACGACGGCGGCAACCCGAGCTTGCGCGGCGATGCGTTCGTGATGGGAATTCTCGGTACGCAGCCGCCGCCATTCGCGCAGTCGCTGTCTGGCGCGATGATCACCGGCGCGGTGAACTTCGAAGGCGGCGCGTTCATGGCCGACAGCAACGACGTCGTGCTCGGCTCCGAGAGCCAGAGCATTCTCTACTGGCCCGCTTCGCGCTACGAGTAGCGCCGCCGCGTGACTCGCGCGGTCAACCCGCGATGACGCCAGCACCGCCCTACACACCGTTCGATCGCATCGATACAGCCCTTCGCGACACCGGCTTCGCCGTGATCGATGCCGCTTCGTTTGCGCATCTCGCCGGCGCGCCGCTCGCCGATCTCGCGCGATGGCGCACGTACTGGACCGACCTTCCGCCCGACGCGCATCTTCGCGATGGCGGTCGGTACCGGCGCCGCCGCCATTCGTGCTTCGTGGTGGAGCGCGATCGAGTCGTGCAGTCGCCGCATCGCGCGCACTGGCAACCGGTCGACTACAACGCGCTCCACGGCGGCATCGAGCGATGGTTCGAGCCGATGGAACCCGCGATGGTCGCCGAGCCCGCGTGGACTCATCTGCTGGCGAGTCTCGCGCGCACTGCGAGCGCCATGCGGGGCGCAGAGCAGCCGTGGTTCGTCGAAGCGCACCCGTTCCGCATCGACACGACCGACGGCATCGGCCGGCCGACGCCCGAAGGCGCGCATCGCGACGGGGTGGATCTCGTTGCCGTGGTGCTGATCGATCGGTCCGACGTGAAGGGCGGCGAGACGCGCGTGTTCGAAGCGGAAGGCACGCGCGGGATGCGCTTCACGATGGTCGAACCGTTCACGACGCTGCTACTCGACGATGCGCGGGTGATTCACGAGTCGACGCCGATACAGCCGATGGAAGCGGGGTGCGGTGGGCATCGCG
>CBIHQZ010001058.1:0-3053 GCA_966212315.1 uncultured Myxococcales bacterium | reverse complement strand
CCGCTCGCCACACCAGCGCATCACCCACGCGTTCGAACACGCCTCCGCCATCGGCCGCGGCACGCATCTGCTGCTCGACGCGAACCGCACCATGCGCGTTCGCCTGCAAGGCGTCGACGCACCCGAACTGCACTACATGCCAGTCGCACCGGGCATCACCGGACTCTCGCGCGCGTTCCGACAGCCAGGCGGCGAACACGCGGCCCTCGCGCTCGCGAAGCAGCTTCGTACGTTGGGTCACGGGGAGATCCGCTGCGTGGTCGAGACGCGCGTGAACGGGCCCGACGACGTCTTCGACGCGTACGGACGCTGTGTCGCGGACGTCTTCGTCGGCACCGGGAACACGCGCGTGCACATCAACGACTGGCTCCTTCGCAACGGATGGGCGATCCCCTCGCTTTACGACTCGCTCGAGCACGACGAGATCGCGCGCATCGTCGCGAGCGCCGACTTCGCGCGTCGCGCGCACCGCGGGGTCTGGTCGCGCTACACCCCTCGCCTCGCCGGCTTCGCGTGGCGCCGGATCTTCCGCCGACTCGCCGGGCACGCGCCCGCGGCGGGCGAAGACAGTGGCGAGATCATGCATCCGAAGTTCTTCCGTCGCGTGGCCGCGTGGACCTTTGCGCGCCGCGCCGGACTGTTCGCCGAGACCTTCCGCCGCTACCTCGCGTCACCGAGCGTGAAGGAGTCGATCTTCGAGCGCGCGGAGTTCGTGGCGCGCGGTGCGGCGGCGTCCGGGCGCCCGCTGGTGAGTGCGCTCGCGGGCGGCGCGTTGCTGCTCGCGCCGAGTGACATGGTGTTTCGCGAAGCCGCGAGCCGCCTGGAATCCGCCGAGGGTCACCCCGTCACTCGATGGTGACGCGATGGACGACGCGACGAAGAAACTCCCGCGCGGGGCACTACGCTCGCCCGCGAAGCCCTCGTATGATCCACCGATGGGGGAGCAAGACGCCGCGCGTTCGTTGGACGAAGCGTCGTGGGTCGGACGGATCATCGCCGAGCACTACCAGGTCGAGGGCGTCCTCGGCGTCGGTGGCATGGGGATCGTCGTCCGAGCGCGCGACTTGCGCCTGAAGCGACTCGTCGCGATCAAGTTGATCCTCCCCGAGTACAGCAGGGATCGTTCGCTCAATCTACGGCTGGCGCTCGAGGCGCAGATCACAGCGAATCTCAGCCATCCGAACATCGTGCAGGTGCACGCCTTCGGCGAGAGCGGCGGTCAGCCGTTCTTCGTGCTGGAGCATCTCGAGGGGAACACGCTGGCCGAGGAACTCGAGTACCGGATGTACCTGCCGTCGCAGATTCCGGGATGGATGATCGGCATTCTGCGAGGGCTCGCGACGGCGCACGACGATGGGATCATCCATCGCGACGTAAAGCCGCAGAACGCGTTCCTGGCGCGCGAGGGGACCGAAGAGCGTCCGAAGCTGCTCGACTTCGGCATCGCGAAGGAACAGCAGGCCACCCTCGCGCGTTCCGGGATCACCCGGCGCGATACCGTGATCGGGTCGGGGCGGTACATGTCGCCAGAACAGACGGATGGCCCCGAGGGGCTCGACGCGCGCACCGACGTCTGGTCGGCGGGCGTGATGCTCTACGAGATGCTGGTCGACGATTCGCTCTGGCATCAGCCGTCGTGGGGTTCGCTGATGAAAGCGATCTCCAGTGGGCCGATCGCCGATGTGCGGCAGACCTCGCGTTGGCCCCTGCCGAAGGGGCTCGCCGAGGTCGTCGACCGTGCGCTCGCGCGCGACCGGAACGCTCGCTTTCGCGACGCGGTGGAGATGCTCGCGGCCTTCGAGAAGATCGACTTCCGCGTGTGGGACTCGCTTCGTCTCAGGGACGCGCGGCCGCCGACGCAGGATGAACTGTTTCGCAAACTGAAGCGGGAGGAGTCGTGGCTCTCTCGCAGCGACGGACAGCGAGAAATCCCGTCGCGCATGTCGATCCGTCGATGGCTCAATCTCGCGCAGATGCGGAGGGTGCCGGCGCCTGTGACGATGGCGGTGCGTCTGGCGGTGAGCGAGGGCGCGAACATCGAGTACGACCACTTCCTTTGCCACCTGTGGGTCGGGATCCGCGAGAGCGGGACCACGGTGGCGTCACGGCGAGCGCTGGCGGCCGCGGGCTTCGTGCTGGAGGACGCGCGGTTTACGTGGCAGGGGGGCGCGCCGTTCGAGGACTGGATGGATCCCGAAGGCGCGAGCGCCGAGCAGTGCGGAACCGTCGACGGCGGCGCCTCGTAGATTCGCGAGCCATCCTTCGCAGGCGTGTGGATCGCGCTTGAACACAGACGGACGTTTGACCATCCACCGGAAGGGCAGCGCAGCAGATGGGCAGCACGCTACGAGAATGGAGGCTCATTGCGTTTTGCGCGCTCTCGGAGCTTTCCGCAGGCTGTCTGGACGGTCCGAACTTCGTCCAGACCCACTGTCGCACCACGTCGAACTGCGACGGATCGTTGGCTCAAGGGACGCACTGTGTTGATGACAACCCGCACTATCCCGGCGGAATCTGCACGTGGGACTGCACGAGCCAGGGATGCCCTGCTCAGGGTGCTCGGTGTGTTGCCGATCCGATGCCCCTTTGCGTGCGTGCGTGTAGCGTCGATGGCGACTGCGAGTATCTCGGCGCGGCTTATCGATGCGTCGCGGTCGCAACCCACCCGGCGATCGGCACGCCGCGAATTACAGCGAATGTCTGTCGCGTGCCGTGACGGCCTCGCAGTGCACGTGTCGAACGGTCGGCGCCTTACCACGACCTCCATGCGCGTTCGCTCGCGCGTACACGTCACGCTCGGTCCGCGTCGCTCTGCATTCGAAGTTGACCCGCAGTCCCTTCGGTTCAACGCGGCCCGTGCGACATTCGCAGTCCGAGTCGCCGTGAGTCGCTCACTCAACGAAAACTCGACCGAGTCTTCGCGTCCCTAGCCCCGCGCCTTCGGCCTCGCACGAGAGTGCCAGCGCGTCGTGCTCCTGATCGTGATCGAAACGTCCCCCGCATCCACCCGTGCATCGCGCTCGCTCCTCGTCACCGCACCGGACACACACCTG
>CBIHQZ010001057.1:0-3068 GCA_966212315.1 uncultured Myxococcales bacterium | reverse complement strand
CGTATCCGTGAGCACCGCGATCTCACCGAGTGCCACGCCGCGACGATGCGTGGTCGGCCCTTCGAACCGCTGCGACTTCGGGATCGCGCGCGCGACGTCGTACGCGCGGTGGGGCTCGGTGCCGAGAAGGCCTCGCAGCGCATCGCCCCGCGCCGATCCGGCGGGCGTCTTCGAGAGCTTCGTCGCGATCGCGGCCGCAGCCTGCGACGCGCGAACCTTGCGTGCCTGACTCCGCTCGTAGAGCAGTTCGACGGCGCGTTCGACATCGTTGTTCGCGTCGGCGAGGGCGCGCTCGCAGTCGGTGGGTTCTGCACCCGTGCGCGCGTGGAGGATCGTGGTCGCTGATGCGTCGCTCATGGTGGCGCATCGTGCATCGAGCCGTTCGGCGCGGGAACGCGATTCGAGAGTGCGGTTCCATCAGCGTGCGACGGTTCGATGCCGAGAGCGGCGTTGGCGTTCGGCTTCGCTCCGAAGTCCGCTCAGATTCCAAAACGCCAGCGACAACCCGAACAGCATCGCTTCGGCCGCTAGTGGCGTCCATGACCAGGCAAGTCGGTCAGAGAGCGATCCCATCGGAGCGAGCGCGACCGCGAGCAATCCAAAGGCACTTCCCACGAGCGGCGTCGCCGAGACATGGCCGTCCTCGCTGTGAAGCACAATGCGGCGATTCGCGAGCAGTGCGCCGATCGGAACGACGACGCCGAAAACGAGGCTCGCAAGCCCCGCGGCGATCGACAGGACCGACCGGGCGATCATCATGCAGAGGGAACGGATCATTCCCTGGGATTCATTCCCGCTCTTCGCGCACCGAGCCGACCCCGCATCGGCCGCGACGATGATCTCTTCCTTGACGGGACTTCGATGGCAACGGTCTCCCCGTCGAACACGCAGCGATCGACAAGCGCCTTCGCGGCGCCGAGCCCGAGCCCCAGTTCCCGCTGGAGCACTCGGATGTCGTCGATCGTCCCGATGGCCAAAACGCCCTCCAAAGAACTCGGTCTCGATGCGCAGATGAAAGCGGGGGGTGCAATGTCGTCGGTGGAATCTGCCACGTGCGACCGACGATCGGTGAGGCGACCGCGCGCTGTGCCGCCGACGATTCGGCCCGATCGCTTGACGCCATCGATCGAAACGTTATGATTCGTTATATGCGTTGATCCCTATTGAAATCACATGCAAATCGTCATCACCGACTGGGCACTCGATTCGTATCTCGACCTCCTCCATGGCGGTGCGTTCACACGCGCCGAGTACTGGTCGACGCTCCGTCCAGACGTCGAGCGACTCCGCTCGTTCCCCCAGGACCCACTGTTCGGCAGCCACAAGTTCTGGAGTCCGGCATCCGTCGCGAACAACGTCGTCCCTGACGGCTTCAAGATGAAATGGCACCAAGTCGGGAACGGAAAGGTCCAACTGCGCCTTCCGGTCGGGCTCCTGACGGATGCCTTCCTGTGCGGCGCTTACGTGAAGGCCAACGCGAGTGCGGAGACGAAGGCGCTCATTCGCTTCAAGCAACATCTGAATCTGATCCGGCAGGGACATTTCGTTCGACGAGGCACCCTATGAACGCCGTTCACACATCCGCAGCGCAGTTCCTCCGCATTGCGGGGATCCTCGCTGACATGAAGGCTGCGGGCCTGCCGGAGGGCTTCCTCGACCAGCTCGCGACGTTCGCGCGCGAAAGCGAGCCACTCGTCGAGATGATGGAGGTGTGGGCAGGAGGCGAAACCGGCGACGATCGCGACGACACCGTCGTGCATCTGCAGGCCATGATCCACGAACTCGAGGACGCCATCTCGGGTGCGATCGGATCAGGACCGAAGATTCCGTTCGATACGCTTCAGGGCCGCGTTCTTCCTTCGGTGCAGCAACACAAGCAACGCCTCCGTGATCTCATCGATCGTCACGGCGGCGTCTCTGCCGTCGCGCGCAAGGCCGGCATCCCGCAGCCTTCGCTCAGTCGCATGCTGAACGACGGTTCGCGCCCGCGCCGCGCGACCCTCTACAAGATCGCCGAAGCACTCGACGTCGACGAATCCGAGATCGTCGGCGAGTACACTCGCTGAGCGCCGCCGCGTCGCACTCGCCCGAAGCGTCCGCGCCGCGGTGACGCGTGGACGGAGCGCGTTCGTTCGGGCTCTTCATCATGCCGGCCTCGCAGCGAGGGCGGCCGGAAACGCGCGGGTCACCGCATCCGCGCACTCGCTCCGAACGCCTTCGCGCGGGCGAAGCCGGTCCGACGAAGAGCCTGGACCGCCGGCGCTGATCGCCATTTCGCACGCCCGGCGCCGACGCTCCAGGCGCAGTCGGCGCGCAGTCGCGACTATTGATGCCTCTCCCAATTCCACCGTGCCCGCCCGCTGCCGTGCCCGCCCGGACCCGCGTCGTATCGCGGAGGAGTCGTCGCCACCGACACGGAGTCCACCGACTGGTGGATCTGTCGGCGTTCGAGATCGTCGATCGTTCCGTCGATGTTCGCGTCGGAGAGTTGCTGCTTGATCTGTCGCCGGCGTTGTTCGAACTCGTCGATCGCAACCGCACCGAGGCGCCCTTTGGCGACTTCTTGCCAGACGCGCCGCTTGATCTGCTCGAGTTGCTCTTCGACACGCGCCCCGAACCATTGCGGCTCGCTCGCGCGGGCGACATCGGGCGACGTCGGACCGCCGCCGTGCGCGTGCGCCGTCGAGTAGCACCCACCGCCCACACCGCCCGCGAGCGCGATGATGACGGTGCGAATGATCCACCTACCCATCGAGGATAGTGCGGTGCAGACGTCGTTCCAGTGCGGCGTTCGTTGCGCGTCGCACGCCGCTCCTGACCGCCTCGGCGGCGAGACTCTCGAGCGTTCCCTTGATGGCCGCGACAACGCGCGCGTTGCGGTCGAGCACGGTCACGAACGCCGCCACAGACCAGAAGTGCTGCAAGTAGCCACCGCATCCGAGCCGTATCGCTGCGTCCCCGACGGCAGCGAAGGCGATGGTGGATCAGCGCCTCCCCGAGCTCGCGGCATCTACACCGTGACGGGGTGCCGTGGCCGAAACGCAGCACATGTTTTGCAATCATCCCGA
>CBIHQZ010001056.1:0-3070 GCA_966212315.1 uncultured Myxococcales bacterium | reverse complement strand
CGCCTGCGCTGCCGGGGCCGCCGGTGCTGCCGGTGCTGCAGCGGCCGGCGGTGCGGACCCGTCGGCTGCCTGCGACGCGGCGCTCGATGCGTCACGACGCACCTGCTGCGCACCTTCGTATCCCTTGTTCAGGTGCTGTTCGAGTTCGCGATCGCCCTCGCCGGCCCACGCCTCGACCTTGCTGGAGACGAACGCGCCGATGCGCTTGTACGGCGCGATGATCGCTTCGAGCAGCGAGACGGGGTTGGTGACGATCTGCACCACCGCCGCATCCCACTCCTTGCCTGCGTGATCGATGAACACGCCGCGCTTGCCGACTTCGACGCCCGCTGCGGTTCCCGCGGTGACCGGCACCGCGACGTCGAAGGTGTCCGCGCCGTCCTTGGCGGTGACCTTCACGTACGCGATGTACATCGTGCCGCGTGCCGCGAGCGCCGAGTGGGCTCCGCGATCGGCGACACGCACCGAGAACGTGAACAGGCGCCCCGACAGAATCAGTCGTCCCTGTTCGAACAGCGCGGTGTACCCGGGATCGTAGAGATCGGGCATCGAGATGAAGTTGTTCGCGAAGCGCACGACCCAACGCTGAAACAGAACGAGCTTCTCCAGTTGCTCGACCGCCGCGAGCTTGTCCTTGCGCGCGAGGTCCGCTTCGGCGAGCGCGATGACCGACGTGAACTCGCCGTCGGTGACCTTCTCGAGATCCGTGAGCTTCTCGAACACCGCTTTGTCGGCCGCGACGCCGTCGAGCCATGCGGTCGCCGCATCCGCCTTGGCAACCAGGTCGCGCCACTGCGCTTCGGTCATCTGCGGGCGCGCGCCCACCACCGGTTCGAACACTGCGGTGCGCAACGTCTCGAGCGCTTCGTAGACGGGTCCACGATAGATCTTCGCCCACTCGAGCGCGCCGTCTTCGCGCGCGGCCGCGATGGGCGCGGACGCCAGTGCTTTCGCCAGGGCGGTCGCGTCGCCGACACTTGCTGCCACCGCGTCGTCGGATACACGCAGGTGCTCCGCGCCACTCTTGCTGGTCGCCGCGAGCCGGCAGTACTGGAAGTACTCGTCCACTCTTGTACGCACGGCCTTGATCGCATCGACGCGCGCTTCGGTCGCATCGCCCCACGCGAACGACGCGGCCTTCTTGCCGACGTGTTCCTGCGCCTTCGCGATCCGCTTGCGCAACTCCTCGAGTTGCTCTTTCGTGACGCCGGGCTTGTCCGATCGATTCTTCGTCTCGGGTACTGTCGCGATCGCGATCTTCACGACCTCGGCGAGCCGCGCGTCCTTCACGCTCTCGGCCGCGATGATGCCGTCGCCGTTGAAGTACGCGGCGCGCAAGGGCGTCTCGCTCGCGCGAATCTTCTCGAGCGCGATCTCCTTGCGCGCGTCGTCCCCCATCGACTCGAGCACCAGGTCGGCCGCCTCGCGAATGTGCTTCGCGGCTTTCGACAGATGCGCCAGCGTCAGTACGTCCGAGGCTTTGTCGACGCCGTCATGGGTGTCGAGCATCTCGTCGGTCCACTTCACCGCTGTCGTGAACTCTTCGACCCGGATGCGACCATTGTTGTCGGTGTCCACGAAGTGAAGAAACCGAGGATCACAATTGAGACCCTGGATCGGGCAAGCCGTCGCGACCCACTGCGTCTTGGGAATCTCGATGGCAGCCAGAAGATCGGAAAAGTCTCGGATCTCGGCCTGAAGAGATCCCGCGTAGCGCTTGAACGTGACCATGTCGCCCCTTTCGGTCGTTTGATGGGGCGGATGGAATCGCGCAGGTCGGCGCGCGTCAATCCTGAATCATGTCGAGGTTCTTTTAAGGAACCTCGGCAATCTCGCGCGCGCCACGAGGTGCGAAAGCGTCCTCGACTGCGTCGCGAACTACAGCATCTCGGGGCGATATTCACGACGCCGGCGCGTGCGCGGCGGAACGTTTCCAACCGGTGTCGTCGCCGTTCCAGTCGTCGCTCGCGCACCGGTCTGCGGGGTCGTCGCGATCGGATTGTGCCGCGTCACAGTCACCGGATTCGCGTTCGGCGGTGCCGCGCTCGAGGGCACTGCGGTGGGGGCGGCGTTCGCCAGCGCAGGCGCGCTGACCGGTGCCGCGACGGGCGGCGTGATGGCCGCAGGAACGACGACGTTGGGCGTCGATGCCGCGTGCGTCGCGCGATCGACAGCAGCCGGCCGCGCCGCGTGCGTGGACGCACCAGACCTCGAATTGTCGCGGGGCGGAGCGGCGTCGACGGCGTGCGAACCGCGGAACCTCAGCACGGCCACCAGCGTGAGCGCGAACAACGTCCCGGCACCGACGAGCAGCCCGTTGCGACGGAACCACCGCGCGCGTGGCGAGGAAGAGAGACCGATCAGCGAGAGTTCGTGCGGCGCCGGGGTCTCGCTCGGGTCTTCTTGCGTCGCGTCCACGATGACGTCGGGCTTCGGCATGATCGTCGGACGTTTCTCGCCCGCGTATTCCGCCGCTGCCTGTTCGCTCGCCTTGCGAATGAGTTCCGTGCGCGCGTGCAACTTGTCGCCGAGGAGTTTCTCGACGTACGCGGCGACTTCCTTCTGCGGCGCGACGGTCATGTCCGCGGCTTCGAGGGCGTCCGCCATCTCACCGGCAGTCTGAAAGCGATCCGCGGGATCGCGCTGCATCGCCTTGCGCAGAATCGCTTCGACCTTTTCGGTCACTTCCGGACGACTCTCGCGAATCGGCGGGATGCGCAGCTCGGCAAGCGCCATCACCGTCTCTTCCAGCGAACCACCGCCGAAAAGCTTGCGACCTGCGAGCGCCTCCCACAGCACGACGCCCATCGCGAAGACGTCGGTGCGGGGCGTGAGCGCCTCGGCGAGCAATTGCTCGGGCGCGAGATACGCCATCTTGCCTTTGACCTCGCCGGTGCGCGTCTCGGCTTCGCGACCGACCGCTTTCGCGATGCCGAAGTCCACGATGCGCGACACGCCGTCGATGCCGACCATGATGTTCTGCGGTGACACGTCGCGATGCACGAGATCCAGTGCCCGCCCGAGCGAATCCCTGGTGTTGTGTGCGGCGTGCAGCCCCGCGAGCGCTTCG
>CBIHQZ010001055.1:0-3070 GCA_966212315.1 uncultured Myxococcales bacterium | reverse complement strand
GGGGCTCGGCTAGATCGCGAGCGCTGCGTCGCGATGAAGCGGGTTCATCTCGAAGAACTCCGTGATGCGCGAGATCGTCCACTCTGGGTGTTCGATGATTGGCATGTGCCCACAGTCGTGCAGAACTTCGAGACGTGCGCGCGGGAACAGACGTGCGACATGTTCGACGCTCGAGAGCGGCACCAGTCGATCGCGCCCGCCCCACAGGAGAAGCGTGGGTACTTCGAGGTTCGGCGCGTGGCGGAGCACCGTCGGCTGCAAGAGATCCGGCATGAGATCGTGAAAGACCCGCGCGAGATTCCGCAGCAGCGGATGATGCGGGCGCTGGATCGAGTCGACGACGAACTTGCGCGTGTACTCGTTGCGCGTGTGGAACACGTTCTCGAGGATGTGCGTCGACGCGGGCGGAAGCACCACGTTGAGCAGCGTCGGTCGGAACAGTGCCCGCGCGAAGTGCCGCGTGGCGCGTGCGTAGCTGCGAAGCCCTGCGGTGTTGATCAAGACGAGTCGCGTTACGAGCGCCGGATGACGCGCTGCGAGTGTGGCGACGACCTGACCGCCGGCAGAGTGTCCGACGAGCGTCGCGCGCGGAATGCGGAGGAACGTCATCAGCTCTTGGATCACGTCGGCATATCGCTCGATCGTGTGGCGCGTGCGCATCGGCGCCGACGCACCGCACCCGGGCATGTCGATGCCGATGACGCGATGGCTCTTCGCGAACGCGGGGGCGATGTGTTCGAAGTGGCTGTAGTCGCCGCCGAGACCGTGAACGAAGATGATCGTGTCGCCGGTCTTTTCCCCCGCGTCGAAGAAGGCGATGCGTCCGCTCGGGAGCAACGCCTGCCGACCCCGGTAGGGGAACGTGTGCGAGCGAAGTGGATCGAGATGGAAGGGCACTGTGCCTGGACTTTCGGTGATCATGTTCAGCAGCCAGTGTGCCTCACGACCTGCGGCTGCGCTCGAAACCCACAAGGGACGAGACGACTGCGTAGCGCCGAGTCAGCGTGTTGTCATCGCGCAATCGCGCGCCGCGTCGTGAGCCCGTCCGTCGACATGCACGACACGCAACGGTTTCGCGGAACGCGGCCGACTCGACTGTCAATCGCTGCGGCTCTCCCGCGCGCTCCGCCGTACCGGCTCGACCGCGAGGCGGGTGACGACTCGCATCGGCGCGCAGCAGTTCGTTCGCCCCACCTCGTGGTGTCGATCGTCGCCATCGGGTGCGCGATCTTCACAGCGAGACGCATGTGGAAGGCGCTCGCGACGCGTGCGACCGTTCGCGTGTGAAGGAACATTTCCGACGCTTCCTCGAGGCAGATCCGGGCCGGCTCCACTTCGCGGCACACAGCCATCACTTCTGGCCCGACGTGTCGTTCGAAGCGCAGCAACGCGCATGGCTCGACGCCGCGCGATTCGCCGACGAGAAGTGGGATCACGTCTTCGAAGCGGTGTGGCCATCGGCGCAACAGCACATCGCGCGCGAGTTGCGACTGCCTTCGCCGTCGAGTGTGGTCTTCGCGACCAACACGCACGAGTTCGTCGTTCGCTTGTTGTCGTGCCTCCGCGACGGCGCGCGCATCGTCTCGAGCGACTCCGAGTTCCATTCGTTCGAACGACAGACCCGGCGGCTCGAAGAAGAAGGTCTGGTGCGCGTCGAGCGCGTTGCAGCGGAACCGTTCGAGACGTTCCCCGCGCGCCTCGTCGAAGCCGCAAAGCGCGAACCCACCGACCTCGCGTTCTTCAGCCAGGTCTTCTTCAACTCGGGCGGCACGAGCGGCGATCTCGATGCACTCGTACGCGCACTTCCCGCAGACTCGCTCGTCGTCGTCGACGGGTATCACGGGTTTCTCGCGGTCCCGACTGACTTCTCTTCGCTCGCATCGCGCGCGTTCTATCTTGCCGGCGGATACAAGTACGCGATGAGCGGCGAGGGCGTGTGCTTCCTCCACGTACCGAGCAGCGCCGATGTTCGTCCGCGCAACACCGGTTGGTTCGCGGCGTTCGGCGCGCTGGACGAGAAGATCGCGGGGCGCGTTCCGTTCGCATCGGCCGGCATGCGCTTCATGGGCGCCACGTTCGATCCGACCGCGCTCTACCGGTTCGACGCGGTGATGCATTGGCGGGATCGCATCGGCCTCACGACGCAGAAGACACGCGAGCACGCGCACGGGTTGCAACGACGGTTCGTCGACGGACTCGCGCGGGTACCGAAACGCGGACTCGATCAGCGACAGCTCGTGGTCCCGATCGACAACCCGGCCCGCGGACAGTTCCTTACGTTTCGCCGCGACGATGCGCGTGAATTTTCGGCAGCGCTCAAACAGCAGCGCGTGATCACCGATGCACGAGACGATCGTCTGCGCTTCGGGTTCGGCGTCTATCAAGACGAACACGACGTCGACGCACTGCTCGATCGTCTCGGCGAGTGAGCCGCAGTACCATCGCGGCCATGGGGTACGACCTGGCGATCGTCGGTGGGCTGGTAGTCGATGGCACGGGGCGCGAACCGAAGCGCGCGGACGTGATGGTGCGCGACGGAAAGATCGCGGCGGTCGGCACGCTCGACGGCGAGGCGGCTCGCACGATCGACGCGAGCGGCTGCATCGTGACGCCCGGCTTCACGGACCTGCACACCCACTACGACGGACAGATCTCGTGGGACGGCGACATGGCGCCGAGCGTGTTCCACGGCGTCACGACCGCAGTGCTCGGCAACTGTGGCGTCGGCTTCGCGCCGGTGCGCGCGAGCGATCGCGAAGCGCTCATCGCGTTGATGGAAGGCGTCGAGGACATTCCGGGCGCGGCACTGAGCGAGGGTCTTCGCTGGCGATGGGAGTCGTTCCCCGAGTACATGCGCGCGGTCGACGATCTCCCCCACACGATCGACTTCGCGCTGCAGGTCCCACACGACGCACTGCGCATCTTCGTGATGGGCGAGCGTGGTCTGCGCGGCGAGCCGGCAACCGAGAGTGATCTTCAGTCGATGCGCAGGTTGCTCCGCGAAGCACTGGCCGAGGGAGCGGTTGGATTCAGCACCGGCCGATCCGACAACCACCGTTCGCGCACAGGC
>CBIHQZ010001054.1:0-3072 GCA_966212315.1 uncultured Myxococcales bacterium | reverse complement strand
GTCGAGCGAGAAGCGCACGTGGCGCGTCCACCAGAGGTTCACGCCGAACTCCGCCGCGTACGCCAGGTATGAGCCATCGGCGATGCCCGACGCGATCCCCCCACGCGATGCGCTCGCGTAGTGCGCGTCGATCGCGTCGAAGCGCGCGACGATCTGCAGACCGAGCGGTGGCAGCTGCGGATCGCGCTGGTCGAGTCGCAACGCGGGCGGGTTCTGGTAACCCGGGCGACCGTTGATCCCGGTCTCGCCGAGCACCCAGCATCCGAGCTGCGCGTAGTACCCGAACCCGGTCATTTCACCGCGACGAAGGGCGGGTCCCGCGAGTCGTGGCGCGTCGTTGGCGGCCGCGCCCATTTCGGCGGTGCCGTTGTCGATCCAGATGAACTCGCCCCGCACGTCGAAGCGCCCGATCGGCACGTCGAGTTCCGCGGCGAAACCGAGTTGCATGCTCTCGGGCACGATGGTCACGGGGTTCGCGCCGCCGGCGATCGCGCTGTTGAAGAACGCCCATCCGCCCGGGGTCGTCATGTTCGCGTACGGGTAATCCACCGAGGCGCCGCGCCAGCCTGCGCGAAACGATCCGCCGAGCTGAACGTTGCGAAGCGGCGACGACGTCGTGATGAGCGGGTGCACGAACACGCGGCCCATCGCATCGAAGTAGTTGTCGCGATTGAGCCGGTTCTGACCGTCGCCGTTGAAGATGCCGACGGAGTAATAGACAAGCCGGTTCGGCAGCTCGCCCCACGCCATCAAGCCGGTTTCTTTGTTGGTCGGAATGCCGAACGCACGCACTGCGAGCGAGCGCTCCAGGAAGTCGATGTACTTGTCGCTCGTGCGATTCTCGAGCGTGAACGGCGCGTCGTATTGACCGAGTTGAAAGTTCAGCAACGGGTGGATGCGCGCGTTGAAGATGAGGTCGGTCGCGATCGGAGGTGCGGCGCTCTCGAACTCGGCGCCGAGCGCGAACGTGAAGCGGCCGAGAAAGCCGCCGATGGTCTCGATGCGAGCGCGACGAAGCACGATGCCGTTGTTCAGGTCCGCGCGTCGAAACGCCCCGGCAGCGGTCGTGTAATCGTCGGTGACGCCGTCACCCGTGTAGACGTACCCGTCGATCTGCAAGCGTCCTGTCGGCGCGATGAACCATTGCTGATCGGGGCTCGCCACGTAGAAGACGTCGTTGTGCCAGGTCGCGAGAGGCGGCCACGGTCCCGGTCGCGACGGTGACCCACTGGTGTTCGGTGTGCGGGCGGATGTCGTCGTCGGTGCCACCGCAGGAACTGGCGCGGACGGTGCGAGAGGCGCTGCACTCGCAGGCGACGTTTCCGTCGGCGACGGCGACGCAGCGGATTGCGCGAACGCGAGAGACGGGACAGCGAGCGACACTACGAGCGACGAGACGCACCACCGCATGGTCACCTCGCCTCGCGTCCCATGGCGGGGCACGCAGGCGGGCGGAGCTATCGCAAGGTGACATCGCGGTGTCGAGTGAATGTCGCCGATGAATTGTGACGTTTTCGTGAACTCGATCCGCGGCACTCGACCGCGAAGACTTCTCGACCGTTCGGCTTCGTGATGCGATCGGCGCCATGTTCACGCTCGAACTCCGCCAGGGACGGCTCGTCGAAGGCCGCATCTCGTCGCCCGTGGTGATGACCGAAGTGCTCGGCTTCGCGAAGCGCTTCCAGGAACTCGTCGGACCCGTGTCCGGTCAGGTGTCGATCGTGACGGACATCCGCGGCGCGCACGTCTTTCCGCCCGACGTAGCCGACGGGTTCGTGAAGGTGATGAAGAGCGACAACCCGCGCCTCGCGCGCAGCGCGTTCCTCATCAACGAGAGCGCGACCTTCGGACTGCAGGTCGAGCGGATGATTCGCGACGGCGGCAACCCGGCGCGACGCACGTTCCGTGAAGCCGATGCGCTCTCGAAGTGGCTCGGCGAGCACCTGGATGCCAAGGAGCGCGCGCGCCTCGGGGAGTTCCTTGCGCACTCTTCGCGCTGATGATGTGAAGACTCAGGGCCCCGTCAGCGGCACAGGCGCGCGGCGAGTCACACCGTGCGACGGCGTGCCGTTGATCGTGGGTGTCGACGGAACGAACGTGACGCGATCGATCGCGACACCGCGATCGCCGAACGTATTCAGCGTGCTCGTCTTCTGCCGGTAGACGATCCACGTCTGCGACGCGCCATCGCGAACGATCGACGACGATCCCGGCGAGATCACGACGCGGCTCAGATTGCCGGTCAGATTGGCGTCGGAGCGAAACAGCGTTCCCCGCACGTTGTACGGGCCCGTGGCTTGCTGCGAGGTCCCGTACACGATGTGATAGTTCGTGCCGCCTCCGTCGCCCGCCGAAAACAGCAGGTAATAGAGCCCGCCCTGTCGCCACAGCGTCGGCTGCTCCGTGGTGTGGTCCGAGTTCGCGATCATCTCCGAATCGATGACCATCGATGGCGCACCGCCGAGCGACGTCGGCGTACGCAAGGGACGGACATCGATCTCCGAGCCGGTCCCGCGCATGAGGCGTCGCTTGTAGGCGAGGAAGATCTGCCCCGTCTGCGGGTCGACGAAGGGATCGGGGTCGATGAACGCGTAGTCGTCGTCGAGAAGCACCGTGCGAGTGCCGCCGTTGAAGTGGGTCGGGTCGCCGCTCTCGATGACCACGATGTCCTTGTTGCCGACATTCGCGTCGACCGCATCGGACATGAGGCTCGCGTAGTAAAGGTAGTAGCGACCGCCATGCTCGAGCACCTCCGGGGCCCAGAGGCCGATGCTGTGGTGCCCGCCGTACGTGTCGTCGACGTTGTCGAAGACCGCGCCGAGCGGGGTCCACTGAACCAGATCGAGCGACGTGAACCCCATCACGCGTCCACCCACGCCGTTGTTGTTCCGGCGCACCTGCTCGGGCAGATAGAGGTAGTAGCGGTTGCCGAAGCGCGCGCAGAACGGATCGCCCGACTCGTCGAGCACCAGGTTCTGGTAATCACCCGGCGCGGTGTTCGCGTCGTTGGCGGTGCCATCAGCCGGCGGCGTTTGCGCATCGTTCGCGTCGGCGGCGGCGTCGTCTGCGTCA
>CBIHQZ010001053.1:0-3079 GCA_966212315.1 uncultured Myxococcales bacterium | reverse complement strand
GAGGGCTCACCTGGAATCCTGGCGATCGCGTGCAGGTGTTCACGCATCCGCTGTGGATGGCGCTGTCGGCCATCGCGTTCGCGATCACTCGCGAGCACTTCGTGTCGATGAACGTCATCGCGATCGCGACCTCGCTCGCCGCGGCAGCGATGCTCGCGTGGCTCGCGCGCGAGCGTTTCTGGATCGCGACCGCCTGCATCGCCGCGTTGGTCGCGAGCCGGGCCTTCGTCGACTTCGCGGTGTCGGGGCTGGAGAACCCGCTCCTCGCGCTGATCATCGCGTTCGCCGCTCACGCGAGCGCGCGCGGTGCGAACCCGCGGCGTGACCTCCTCGTTACGCTCGCGTCGAGCGCCGCGTTTCTCACTCGCCCCGACGCGGTGCTCATGCTGCTTCCCGCCTGGATCGCGTGCATCGCGCGTCCGCACCGTTCGTGGCGCGCCATCGCATTCGGTGCGGCGCCGGCCCTCGCGTGGGAATGCTTCTCGCTCGTGTACTACGGCGCGCTCGTCCCCAACACCGCACTCGCGAAACTGAACCTCGCGGTGCCGCGGTCGCTCCTTCTCTCCCACGGGTTCGCGTACCTGCGCGACTCGCTCCGCCGCGATCCCTTGACGTTGACTGCGACTGCTGGCGCCGTTCTCTTCGCGACGTTCCGCGGCAATCGCACGACGCGCGCGCTCGCCCTCGGCGTACCGCTCTATCTCGCGTTCGTGGTGTGGGTCGGCGGCGACTTCATGAGCGGTCGCTTCCTCGGCGCGCCATTGTTTCTCGCGCTCTCCGCCGCATGCCTCGCGCCGACGTCCGAAACGCCGCGATGGTCGTGGCGTGCCGAAGCACTCATCGCCGTGTGCGTGCTCGCATGGGCGCTCGGATCGCCGCGCAGCCCGGCGCGTTCGGGATTCCGATACGGACGCGGTTTCAGCGTCGCGCAGGTGCTCGACGCGCACGGCATCGCCGACGAGCGCGCGTACTACTACCCGTTCACCGGGTTCCTCCCGACGCTCGTGCTACGCGACGATCTCGTTGCCCGCGGGGTTCCGATTCCGCCCTACCGCGGCGCCCTCCGCGGGCTCACCCTCGCGCACGATCGCATCGCTGGACGTGTCGCGGTCTACAACGAGGCCGGTTACTTCGGGTACTTCGCGGGCGATCATCACATCGTCGAGCCGCACGCACTCGGTGACGCGTTTCTCGCGCGCATTCCGTATCGGGCAACCGAACGTTTCCGCATCGGGCACTACGCGCGCCAACTTCCGCGTGGGTATCTCGAGAGCGTCGAGCGCGGACGAAACGTGATCACCGACCCGCAGCTTCACGCCGCCTACGATGCGGTGCACGAGGTCACGCACGGCGCACTCTTCACGCGTCGTCGCTGGCGCGCGATCATCGATCTCGCGCGCGGTCGCTACGATGCGGCATTCGCCTCTGCTCGGTGAGACCGGCACGAGCGAACGAAGCGATTCGATCAGCGGGGTTTCTATCGATGGGAAGGGCGGGGACAGCGCGCGTCGCGATGACAGCACGCTGTCATATCGCTACTCGGCCGGGGAGCGATCGGGCTCGCCCGGCGTCGCGCCGTGCGGATGACTCTTCTTGCTGAAGATCGAATCCAGCCAGCCGAGCGGCGTCGTGACGAGGCTCGCCACGAACTTCACCACGCGCGAATGCGCGGCATCGTCGAACGCGGTGAACACCACCGGTGTCGCGAGCAGCGTGAGCAGCAGCGAGAGGGTCTGCCCGCCCATCACGACCACGCCGATGGCGCGGTTGGTACCCGCACCGGCACCCGACGACGCGACGAGCGGCACCATGCCCGCGACGAACGCGATGGTCGTCATGAGAATCGGTCGCAGTCGATCGCGATTGCCGATCATCACGGCGTCGGCCCGATGCAGCCCGCGACGTCTCAGGCCGCGCATGTGATCGACCTGCAGAATCGAGTTCTTCTTCACGATGCCGAAGAGCACGAGAATGCCGAGGGTCGAGTTGATGTTCATCGACTGCCCGAACACGATCGCCGAGAGCAGCGCGAACGGAATGGTCAGCGGCAGCGACATCAAGATCGTGACCGGATGGATCCAGCTCTCGAACTGCGCCGCGAGCACGAGGTACATGAAGACGAACGAGAGGATGAATGCGGTCGCGAAGCTCTTCGCCGCCTTGCCGAGTTCCTTCGAACGCCCCGCGAGACCGGCTTGATAACCGGGCTCCATGCGGATCTGCTGCCGCGCGCTTTCGATCTGCGCCATCACAGCCGCTTCCGAGTAACCCGGAAGCACGTTGGTGTAGACCGTCACCTGCCGCTGACGTGACAAGCGCATGATCGACGCGGGGCCGGTCGCCTGGTCCACCGAGACGATGTCCGAGAGTCGGATCGTTCGGCCCGGGGTCATGGTCGGCACCGTCGCCTGCGTGATGAGGTCGGTGTTCGCGCGTACTTCGTCGGTCGCGCGCACGTGCACTTCGTACTGCTCGCCGCCTTCGTTGTACGTCGTGACCTGCACGTCACCGACGAGCAGTCGCAGTGTGTTCGCTACGTCCGCAACGCTGACGTTCAAGTCCGCGGCGCGGGCGCGATCGATGTGAATCACGTATTCAGGACGACCGACGACGAGCGTGCTGTCCGCGTCGACCGCACCCGGGATCTGACGAACTCGGGCGAGCAGTTGCTGCGAGTACTCCGCGAGCCGATCGAGTTCGGGTCCGCGAATCACGTACTGAACCGTCGCACTGTCCGCGCCGCCGCCACCGAAGGCGTTCACCGGCGTCACGAGCACACGCAGAAGCGCGGAAGAACCTGGTTTCGCACCGCCGCAATGATCTGCTGCTGATCCATGCGTCGCTGCGTGGTCGGCACGAGCGCCACGAAGATGCTCGACTGATTCGCACCGCGGCCGGACGGGTCGCCAGGCGCGGAGCCGACGCTGTCCACCGTGTACGCAACACCCGGCAGCGCACGCACCGCGCGGGCGAGACGATCACTGATGATCAGGGTCTGTCGCAGCGATGTTCCTTCCGGCGCGCGAATCGTGATCTCGAAACGCGACTCGTCTTCGAGCGGCAGGAAGTTCTTCTGAAC
>CBIHQZ010001052.1:0-3081 GCA_966212315.1 uncultured Myxococcales bacterium | reverse complement strand
TCGTGTTCGTCACGCCGCGCGGCGTGGGGTTGATACTGGCTGAGTACTGAGCGCGTTCGCTCCGCGTTGCGCGCGGAGCGGGTCGATCAGGCCGGCGTCGCGACGTCGCCCGCCACGTGCCGGTCGTACTTCCGACGGAACACACCGAGCGCGATGAATCCGACGATGACCGCGAACCACAGCGTCGCGAGTCGAACCAACAACGTTGCGGCGCCCGCCGCGGCCGGCACGACATGCCCGATCGAGGTCAGCATCTTGCGCATCGTGACCTCGGTGCCGCCGAGCCCGCCCGGAAGCATCGCGATGGCGCCGGCGATCGTCGCAGTTGCGTACGAGAAGAACGCGAGGTCCACGCCGACGGGCTGCCCGAGTCCCTTCAGGATGAGCCAGAGGCCCGCGCACTCGAGACCCCATGCGACGACCGAGAGGGACGTCGTCGCGAGCAGCGCTCCGGGTGACACCATGATGCGGAGCGAGCGATAGGCCTCTTCGAGCTTCGGTGCGAGCTTCGCGCCGACGTTCATGCCGCCGATCGTCGCGATCATCTTGAGTGTCATCGCTTCGAACACGATGAACACCATCACACCCGAGACCATCAATGCCGCGACGGCCGCGATCCATCCGTATCCGGGGAACGCCGCGCTCCCGATGGCGACGAGAATGATCAACGACAAGAGGTCGCTCAATCGATCTGCCACGACGATCGGCGCGCTCTTCGCGACCGGTGTGCCGCGAGCCGATGCGAGCAGCGCGCTCTTGAACACTTCGCCCGCCTTGCCGGGTGTGATGCTCAACGCGAATCCCGACAGGAAGATCGCGAGCGATTCGCCCATCGGGAGCGGCGCGAACGGTTCGCCCGGCGCGTTGGCGCCGATCTTCAATCGACGGAGGTAGTACTCCCACTTCACGAAGCGGATGAGATAGTTCGTGAACGCGAGCAAGAGCGCGGCGCCGAACGTCCACCATTCGAAGGTCACCAGATAGCGTCGGAGCTGACTGACGTCGGACCAGAGCGCGATCGCTGCGTAGACGACGACTCCGAACAGGGTGACGAGCAGGACCTTCTTGCCGAGATTGTTCACGCGTTACTTCCGTCGAAATCGTCGATAGAGCGCGCCGCCGATGAGAAGTGCGACGGCCGCGAGGACGAGCACGGTGGCGATGCGCGGGTGCGTGACCCAGACCACGCCGTGACGAAACGATCCACGCGGCGGCGGGATCCATCGCACTTCCTGGGTCTGCGTGGCGAGCGCAATGAGTGGGTCGAATCGCACGGCGCGCGGAAACTACCGCTAGTCGCGCATGCGAGCTACTTGCTCAGCTCTCTTCGGATCGAAGGCCGTGCTTCCGAAACAGATCGCGCAGGTAGTGCCGCTCGATGCCGGCGAGCGAGGCAGCGCGAGAAAGGTTGTTGCCGGTGCGCGCGAGGAGGCGCTGGAGATAGTCCTTCTCGAACTCGTCGATGAGGGTCCGCTTCGCTTCCTTGAAAGGCGTGAGCGCTGCGCCGGACGACGCTGCAATGGGTGCTGCTGCCGGTGGCGCGGCAATGGACGGCGCGGCCGATGCGCTCGATGCGGCGCGTGCGCGCTCGCCCGAGAGCAGTCGTTCGAACGCGAGATCAGCGGTCGTGATCACCGAGCCCTCGGCCATCATCGCTGCGCGTTCCACCGCACTTTTCAGCTCGCGAATGTTTCCCGGGAACTCTCGACGAAGCAGTTCTTCCAGCGCATCGGGAGCGATCGAACGCGCGCACTGGATGTGCGACGGCAGCTGCTGGAGGAAATGAAACACGAGGATGGCGACGTCCTCGCGCCGTTCGCGCAACGGTGGCAGCGCGATGCGCGCTTGCGCGAGGCGGTAGTACAGATCCTCGCGGAAGCGTCCCTGATTGATCATGGTTCGAAGGTCGCGCCACGTCGCCGAGATCACGCGGACCTGCACTGTGCGTGGCGATGTCGCGCCGACACGAACGACTTCGCGACGCTCGAGAACACGCAGGAGTTTCGGCTGCAGATCGAGCGGGAGTTCGCCGACCTCGTCGAGGAACACGGTGCCGCCCTCGGCCGCTTCGCAGATGCCGATGCGTCGTTCGGCTGCGCCCGTGAACGCGCCCTTTTCGTGACCGAAGAGCATCGACTCCGCGAGCGTCGCGGGGATCGCGGTGCAATCGAGAACGATGAACGGGCCCGATGCGTATCCGCTCGCATCGTGGATCGCGCGCGCTGCGAGTTCTTTGCCGGTACCGGTCTCGCCCTCGAGAAGCACTGCGAGGTCGGTGCGGGCGAGTCGCGACAGCGTCGAGAACAACTCGCGCATCGCCACACTCTTGCCGCGCAGTTCGCCGAACGCAGGGAGATCGTGAAGGGTTGTTTCGAACTGCGAGTCGACGTCGAGACGCAGAAGCGTACTGCCGACTTCGAGCGTTGCGCCGGACGGAACGACGGCTCGCTCGATGTGCGCGCCGGCGTAGACCGTGCCGTTGCGACTCTCGAGGTCGCGCACTGCGACACCGCGTTCGTGCGCGGCGATCTCCACGTGGAACGACGACACCGTCGGATCGGTCAGCCGCAGGTCAGCGCCCTGTGCACGCCCGATGATCGCTGCGTGCTGCGCGAGCGTCACCTTGGCGCCGGTGTCCGGGCCCGACATCACCGTGACGCGAAGGCCACTCGATCGCCGCGTCGGCGCGGGCGGGGCAATTTTCGCGTGCGTCAGATCGCGATCCGACGATGACTCTCGGCTCACGTCGCGACTCTACCGGAACGAGCCTCGCGCACTTGCGTCAAACGGCACTGAATCAATTCCCTCCCTGCGCCCCTCGCGCTACGGTGCCGCCGTGCCGTCGAGCCGACCGGATTCCTCGCGCCAGCCGCTCGAAGCGATGGCCGAAGAGTTTCTCTACCATCTCTATCGCGGCAGCGAATTGCTGTCGGACGGTCGCTACGACGGCGCGCGCGAAGCACTCGATCGTGCGTTGAAATCGCAGCCGCGCGATGCGGCGGCACAGGATCTCCTCGCCAAGGTCTACTTCAAGCTCGGCCTCTATCCCCGATCGATCGAGCTGTACCAGGAGATCGTGCG
>CBIHQZ010001051.1:0-3086 GCA_966212315.1 uncultured Myxococcales bacterium | reverse complement strand
CCTCCCGTCGACGGTGAGGCGAACGCGGCGGTGATCGCCTTGCTCGCGAAGAAGCTCGGCGTGCCGAAGCGCGACGTGTCCGTCGTGCAGGGCGAGACGTCGCGTCACAAGGTGATCGAAGTGGTCGGCCTTGCGCGCGAAGACGTGCTGCTGCGCCTGGCGGAATGATCGCAGCCCGAGGTGTCACCCAGCGGCATGTGCTACGGGCCGCGCGCTGCGTACGCCATGCTTCGCAATTGCCGTCGATAGATCCAGTCGCCTACGCGCGTCTCGCGCTCCGTGACGGCGTGCACGGAGAGAGCGATAAGGCCCATGGGTTCCACCGACTGGATCAGCGTGCCTGGAATCGTTCCGTGCCCGGACTCCGCCGCGAACCGACAGCGGATCGCGACGTACCCAGCGCTTGCCGACAGTTCGAGAACGACGTGAACCGCTGACGAATTGCCGCCACGCCAGGACACATCGAGGTCGCGACGCAGATCGAGAAAGATGCGGCCATCGGCTCTCGGCGGAGACGGCGCGACGACTTGAATTTCGGCCGGGAATCTCAGCGTTTCGACACTCGCTGGCGCAACTGCGCCACCGACTTCGAACGTGACTCGGTCGTCGGGAAGCAGTGGTCCAGTGCCGTCGATCCCCACATAGGCACCCCCGTCATTCGGGCGCGATACGGTCTGCTGCTGATCGTTCACGACGATCGCCACCGTCCCCGCCGGTACCAAGACCGGCGGATGGTCCACGCTCCGTGTCTCGATCGCGCACGGAGAGTGGAGTTCCTCGCGGTAGTAGTTCGACGGCGGCAGGAATTGGAACGAAGCGATCCACACTGCGCCCGACGGTGGAATGTCGCCCCCGACGTACGTCGAGGATCGCTGCGTGAGTTGAAGCTTCGCGATCGCCGCCGGAGTCGACGCGTCGGCTTCAACAGCGGGAACAATCGACGAGGCACACGAGAACAGCGGTCCACCGAAGAGAAGTGCGAACAGCACGCAACGGTTCGTGGATGCATGTGTCATCGGCACACCGAGAGTTTGCCCCCCTGATGAGCAGGTCGTCGACCTCGACACCAGCGCCCACCGCCCCTCAGAACGGCATCACGACCTTGCTGCTCGCCCGCACTTCGTACGCAAGTCGCAACGCCACCGTCGCGTTGCCGGCGAGTGCGACCTCACGCTTGGCGAAGCCGTCGCGCGCGTCGAACTGCCAGCCTTCGCGATCGAGAAGCACGATCTCGACCGCTTCGATCTCGCTCACGGGAACGCGTTCGGTGACGAGCACCGTGCGGTTCTCACTGGAAAGGTTCGACAGATAGATCGTCACGTCGCGGCGAAGCTTCTGCGTGCCCGTGAGGGTGACCGTGTCACGCTTTTCGTCGACGGTGCGCCGCACGCGCACTGCGTCGTCGGCGCCGAAGCCGAGTTCGAACGGCGAGCCCGCGGCGACGAAATCGATGCGCGCTTGTCCGACCAGCCCCGCACCGCGCGCGACGCGAACCGGCCCCGCGAGCAGTGCGTGCGGGCCTGGATGCGTGGCGGTCGCACGCAGATGTGCGACGGGCGCGCGCTCGGGGAATGCCACCCGGGCGACGTCGGCGGGGATGTTCACGCGTGCGATCTCGACGCGGAACGGAAGTCCGTCGGACGGAATCGTGACGGGCTCCGCACCCACGAAGCTCTGCGGCTCGCCGCCGTCGTCGACACCCGGCATCTCGTCGGCGGACTTCGCGCCGCGGTCGAGACCCGCGACGACGACCGATTGATCACGCGCTTCGACCACCACGCGCTGACGCTCGGCATCGGTCTTCTTGCGCGACGCGATCACGTCATCGGCGAGCAGCGGCGGCGTTGCGATCGCCGCAGGACGCGCGGTGGAGAAGCGCGCTTCGACCTGTTCCCATCGCTCGCCGGTGCGCTGCCACGCGGTCGCATACGTCACGATCTCGAGCGACGCCTTCGGACCATCGCCCACCAGCCGCGCGAGATGCTCGGGGCGCCATACTGCGCACGCGACGCGATAGACGACCTCGATCGTCACTTCGCCCGCCGCGGACGCTTCGACCTGCACTTCGACGCGCGCTTCGATGCGCGGCTGCTCGATCAACCCTTCGCGCTTGCGGGTCTCGGCGCGTTCGCGAGCATCGACCGCATCGGCTTGCTCCACGCGCGCGGCATGCACTTCGTCGTGCGTCGCGCGCAGCGAACCCGTGAGCGCGTCGTGTGCATCGCGCCACGAGAGCCGCACCGGTTCGTCGCGAAGTTTGCGCGGCACTTGCGACAAGCCCTTGCTCCATTGCGCGAGGAGGGTCTGGATGCGCGCGGCTTCGACCTCGGTGCGCTCGCGACGCGTGGCCGCGGTCTGCGCGCGAAGGCGGGCGGCTTCCGATTCGGCCTCGAGCGCTTCGATCTGCTCGCGACCGAGCACCCGATCGCGGTGCAGATCCCAGCGCGCTTTCGCGGCGAGCACGCGCGCGTCACCGGCGACCACGCGGGCGCGAACACTGCGTTCGTCGAGCAGCGCGGAGACTCCGCGTACGTCGATCCATTGCACGCCGGCAGTGACCGAAAGTGTGACCGTGCGCGTGACCTCGGCGCGGTCTTCGAAAAGCGTGACGCGTGTCGCGCGGCTGCGGGCGCGTTCGTCGGCGGCGGGTGAAGCGGCGGTGGTGGTGATCGCATCAGTCACGGCGGTTGCCTCCGATCACTTCGCTCTTCGCGGGGAGTTTCACGCGGTACGCGTACTCGACGCGCGCGCGTCCAGCGGCCGGGACGTCGGCGCGGAATCGCAGTCCGCCGCGCAACGGTGGACCGATCGCAACCTGGTCGTACGGCTCGGCGCGCGGGGCAGACGAGACCAGCGTGACCTCGATGTCCTTGTCGTCGGTCACCGGCACGCGATCGATGATGTCGACGCGAACCGCGCGACCGAGCGACGAGTTCAACTCGATCTCGATCACGTGTTCGACCGACGTCGATCCACCGAGCAGGCCGGCCGTGCTCTCGTCGACGCGGGCATTGCGCGCGACGCGAATGCGCTCTTCGACGCCGAGTCCCAGGCGAACCACGCCGCCGCGATCGACGAACGTGATG